>JBFIEB010000508.1:0-1502 GCA_041603555.1 Vicingaceae bacterium | reverse complement strand
CGAATTGGAATTGATTTGTCATTTAGAAGATATTTTTTTGCTTTTTTTTTCATCTGACGTGAAATGGAAGCGTTTCCAGCAAAGGGTTCTGCAAAAATTGGAGTTTTCGGAATCCGTCTGGATATTTGTTTAGCCATAAGATATTGTCCTCCAAATTTCTTAATTTTTTTAACCATTAGAAGAGAGCTGCTTTTTGAAAAATGACTGTCCGGAATTATGCTTTTTTAAAAAATCTCAATAAACAAAAAACGTGATATCTTCTTTTCCAGGTTCAGTGAATTATTGTAAAGTTTTTATTTTATATTATATTTTTTACAAAAGTTATCCTATTAAGGAAAGCGTATCTGACAGCTGTTCAAAGTCTGTTCGGTCAGAGTGATCGATAAATGTTTTAGAAGGGTCACGTTTTCTTTTCCTGGATTGTCCGTAAATTGTTTCGATGTCGGCATGAAGATCTGGTGCTAAGTCTTCAATTCCAGATGATTCAGTAGATTCACTGAGATCTTCATCTTCATCTTTTTCTTCATCCATATCATGTATTGGTCCAAGGTGAGATTTTGTTTCTTTAGTTTCATCATCTTCCTCGTCTTCATCCTCATCTTCTTCTTCTTCTTCTGAGCTTTCTTCTTCTGATGTATCCATCCATTCATCCGATCTACCTTTGAATTTAGTATATCCTTCAATATATTCTTCACCTAGTGCATCGCTTATAATCTTTCTACTATATGTTCCTCGGGTTGCTAAAACCTTAGTGTATTTACACCACCATCTTACTCTTTCTTCTAAAACTTTCTCATCTATCCACCAAAAGTTATTACGCTCCTTCCATTCTCGATTCACTCTCTCATAGTCGGTTTTTGGTTCTTTATAAGTTGCTTCGCGATTAGAGATTACTGATAATATTGGAATCATTGTTTTTTTAGACTTGATATTTTATATCCACCTCTCCATGTTTTACATGATTTCCTATTATAATTACTACGTATATTTTGAAATGATTCTATAAAAAAATTCTGAACTAATATAATATGTTCATCTGTTGGGTGTATGTTGTAATGATAATGCTTGGTTTCTATATTGAAATGGTCGTTCCATTTAATACCCGTTTTAAATCGTAACATTGTTTCATGCCATTGTTCATTACAACGCTGAACTTTAGCAACATCAGCTCTATTCTGTATTGAGGATAACATACTAAGAGCTATCTCACCAGCTTCTTCATTAAGAATCTCCCAGCTCTCATCTAATAAACTACCTAATGGTAGGACCTCCATATTCCAGTATCTCATTGATAACATCATATGTATTGTAGCTTTGATATACAGATGAGTATTAAGTGAATCTAGTATTATGAAAAACTTAAGAATTCCAAATATATTATCATAAAGTTTCTGAGATTTTTTCATCTTTCGTCTAAAAACCAAGGTCAATTGCCTAACAACAAACAACAAATTAGTTTTTTTTTAATCTTTTTTTTGGGAGTGGGTAAAATTTTACCCACT
>JBFIEB010000507.1:0-1515 GCA_041603555.1 Vicingaceae bacterium | reverse complement strand
TTTTTTAAGGATACCTGCAGCAATAGTTGTTTCTCTTCCTTCTCTTCTTGCACCATTTACAAAGTCTTCCCAAGCTTTCTTTAGTCTTTCTTTAGTAGGTAACAAATCTTTTATACCCTCTTCAACCACTTCATTTGTGAAAGGTGTCTTACTAGTCTCAATAGCATCCGCACCTTGATCACAATAAGGGAATTTTTTACACTTATCTTTTATTCTTACAAACGTACTTGATCCAGTGTCATAATCATATGTCTTTTTAAAGTCTTTTCCTTTCCTTACTCTTGCCTTACCTTTTTTTCCTCTCTTAGGTTTTGTCAACATAAATGAACTACTACCCCAACCAGGTGTATCATAATGACCAACCATATCAGCATATTCACCAGCTTCATTTATTATATCTTTCTTTTTGAAAACTTTTGATTCACTACTTACTATCGCAATTGTACCAATTGGTTTATTAATAGTTTTTGTCATACCACCAGCATCTGCTGTCGGTACATCATAAATATTTCTTTTAACCACTTCATCGTCACATTTTTGACATAAAAAAGGACCACTGTATTGTCCAGCAGATGCAGTAGAAGTTTCTTCAGATAATTCGTCACCATCTTCTAATTCAGTATCAATTTCCTCAACTACATCCTCTTCATCCTTTTCCTCAAACTTAAGATTCATTAATTCTTTAACACCACTTTGTCCCGCAGCAATTTCAAATTCCCTTCTAGTACTAGAAGGTTTAGATTCATTTAATCTTTTATTCCTTTCTCTCACCATATCAATAATAGTGGATATTTGATCAAACTCAGTAGATGATTCATTTATAGAATATTTTTTACCGAATTGGTTTGCAGCAATCAAACCATTTTTCAATTCATTTTCATTAACGCAAGATAATAACACTTTCTTTAGTCTATTAAATTCTGTTGTTTTACCCATAACTTTTATTTTATAGCGTTTTTCCAGAACATCCTTTTCATCCATAATTGACGATAAAGTTGTTCTAAAACATCTTTTGTTATATCAACAATACGTTTCTCGAATTTTGTTCCTTTGATTTCTTTTTCAATGATATCTTTAACTTTCTTTTCAAGATCATTGCCAAAAGCGGACTTAATTTCCTTACGAATCATAACCCCGATTTGTTTTTCATCGGTTTTTGTTAACGCTTCTCTAATTATTTGTTTAACTATTCGATCTTCCATACCTATAAATATATGGAATTAAGGAAAAATTTACTTCTTACCTTTCCATTGGAGTAAATTATACGATACTCCCACACCGATTTGTACACCACTACCCACACTAAACTTTTGTGGGTCGAAATATAATCCATATCCACCATAAAAACCAAGTCCCCATCTTTTAGGTGGGAAGTATTTTTTTATTACTTCTGATTCTGTTGGATTGAATAATGCACCATCAATCTTTGTTGGTGTAAACCCAGGGTAATTGGATTTAATGAATATCTCAACCTGATTATCCTTATTTTCTGTTATACCTGTTGTGAACGATATA
>JBFIEB010000506.1:0-1517 GCA_041603555.1 Vicingaceae bacterium | reverse complement strand
TTTTTATAATACCATTGATGAAATGATTGAGCGAGATATGATTCAAAAACCAAAATATATAACCCAAAGTTTCGCTAAACCACAAACAGAAAACAATAGTGAAATTTATGAATATATTTTTAGTGGGTTGAAATAAATAAACCCCTATGAGCCTTATTTTCTTTGAAAGAATTTCTTTTTCAATGTACTTTTCCTTGTAATTTTCACAATTCTCTTTAAGATTTAGAACTGAAAAATCACTACCTTAGCCCTTTACATTACTTTTATAACAAACCTAATTAATATGCTACGTAAAATATTTATCCTAGCCTCCTTAAGTTTAATAATTGTTTCTACTAATGCCCAAGTCGTTAAAAGGGTTCTTCTTGAAGAATTCACTACTGCCCATTGTGGGTTTTGCCCAACAAGATCTTTTGATTGTGAATGGTGGACAGAGCATCATATGGATAATGCCATTTTAATATCCCATCATGCCAATTTTGGAAAAGACGCTATGACCAGTCAGATGGCAGCAGACTACGCTGGTACTTGGGATGGCCCTAGTGGATCAGCACCAACCTTAACAGTAGATAGGTCTGATGGACACGATTCCATTGCTCCTTGGAATGAAAGCCCAACTGATATTATTGTTACTGCGGACACATTGAATTGGGGACCTTTAGCCGAAACTAGGATTGCTGCAGGATCTAATGTTGCTATAAGTATAAATGGTTCATACAATTCTAGTACAAGAACTATTGCAGGAACTATTACTGCTAATTTTGTTGCCTCACCATCCTCAGGAGATTTAAGGTTTGGTCTAATTTTAGCCGAAGATAGTGTTGTAGGAGATTCAACTGGATTGACAAGTCTTTATGATCAAAAATGTTATGTCCTCAACGATCCAACTTACCCTGAGCTATATTTAAAAACATCTCCTATTCCTTATTATATGCACAGGCATGTTTCTAGAGAAGCCATTTTTGGAACTTGGGGTCAAGCTGGTATTATCCCGGCTTCTCCTATTACCGGATTTAATTATGTAGCTCCTTTTAATTATGTGCTTCCTTTAACATATGATACAACAGGTTTTGGAAATAATGTAAGCTTAAATAACATTGAACTAGTTGCTTATGTAGCTTACCATGATGTTCCTAACATTAATAATAGAAGGATACTTAACGCGACTCATGTGATGCTAAATGATATTACTGCAACAAGTATTAGTGAACAAGATTGGGTAAATAAAATTAAAATAGGTCCTAACCCAACCACAGGAAAATTAACACTTGATTTTTATCAAGAAAATATTGGCGTAATAAATATTAATCTAATAGATATAGAAGGCAAGAAAATTCAGCACGTATTAAATGGAACTATCAGTAACGGAAATTGGAAGCGAACGTTAAACTTAGATGGTTTAGCTAATGGAATTTACTTTATAGAAATTATTTCTGATACGCATAGAGTAACAAAAAAAATAATACTGAGTAAATAAACTTTAGTTTTAATCTAAAGAAACCAACTCTTCCAGTTCC
>JBFIEB010000505.1:0-1526 GCA_041603555.1 Vicingaceae bacterium | reverse complement strand
TGAGGTAAGAGCTCACCAGTTACAAAAGTAATTTTGTATGCTTGTAAACCTTCAGTGCTGAAAAATCAAATAAACCAAGGAGGCCTGCTTTGGCAGGTAAAAGGGTTTCTCGCCTAATCTTGGAGGGTAGATTGTTTGAGGGTAAGGGCAACTTTACTCCTAGATAAATGATAGAACTCGACAGAATCCGGCTTATAGATTTGTATTTAAAAAACCCACTTAGAAGTGGGTTTTTTATTTTTATTTCGATTGCGGAATTATTAAGCTTTTTTCTGAAGCACTGTGTAAAATTCAAAAGTTTCTTTTCTTGTTGGATACAATTTAGTTATTGAAAAGTCTATTAAATTTAAATCATCCAATTTTTTAACAATGTTTTTAAATGAATCAGGCGTGAAGTACCACGCATGAACATCAATGTACTTTCCAGTTTTAAAATCAGCAATAGCTTTCTTTATTTTATCAATATTGTTGGAGATATCACCGTGATCACCCTCCCAATGTCTAACAGCAGAATTATGAGTGGTTAAGGCTTTATTTTCTATTACACTTTTAATAGAATGTTTTTCTTTTTTTTCAAAATTGCCATTAATTACATCGGCAATAGTTGATTCATTGATAAAATGGTCAAAACAATACCTTTTGTCAGGTACAATTAAATAATAGCTTCCACCTTCATTTAATAGGCTATTAACCATGTTTAGATGTTTAATTAAATCTAATTGATGTTCAATTACATGACTACTAACAATGACATCGAATTTCTCATTGATGATAGATAAGTCACCAGTTGGCGATACAAAATCTATGTTAGGAATATTACTTAAGTCCTGATTCTCAATAATATCTTCAGCTCGTTGAATCAATTCTGCTTGGCTTAATATATCGAAATATTTAATGTTTTCTCCTCTACAAATTGGATTATAAAAAGGACCGATTTCTAAAACGCTACCATTTTTTGGAATTGATTTTATAAAGCTTACTTTGTCCTTGAAAACTTGTTGATTGTTTTCACCCCCTTTTTGAAGTACGTTTTTTAATGCTAATTTTAATTTAGTTCTCATGATAAACGCTCTATATTAGTTTGATAGATCCACCTATTATTTAAAAATTTGTTTAGGAATTTTATTGAAGTGTTCATTTGTAAAACAGTATATGTTATCATGTTCTGGTAAATCACCTTTTTCTTTTACTTCAATTAATTTAGACACACGTTCTTTTCCTCCAACAGATTTAAACACTTTGTAATCATTTGA
This sequence comes from Vicingaceae bacterium, assembly GCA_041603555.1. Lineage (GTDB taxonomy): Bacteria > Bacteroidota > Bacteroidia > Flavobacteriales_E > Vicingaceae. Next base: position 273 of record JBFIEB010000505.1, on the reverse strand, counting down.
GGCTTTTATAAAATCATAAATTATACTAGGGGAGGAATCAGTTGAGTTTGCTCTTGTTTCAGAACATTCTACAATTAAGATTGGAGGTTGATTTCTTTGGAGTATATCTAATGAACCTTTTAAAACTTCTAATTCAAACCCCTCAACATCAATCTTAATAAGGTGAATAGGGGAGTTCTCTTGAAAATAATCTGATAAGCTACAAATATTAATGTCAAAACTGTTTGTCTCAAATTCGGGCTTTATTAAAGATGCACTTCCTCTATTAGAATC
>JBFIEB010000504.1:0-1529 GCA_041603555.1 Vicingaceae bacterium | reverse complement strand
GGAAGTTTCATCAAACGTAGATTAAGGTCATTATTGCTGTTAGCTATTTTAACGTGCTTAATGGTAGTTGCTATAGGTGCAATCGTTTTTAGTGAAACCATTACAATTAGATTAGTCCATACAGGAATTTTAGAAACCAATTTCTCAATTTATCTCTTAAGGATTGGAAAATTTGTGGTTTTACTATTTCTCTTCTTTCTAGGGATTTCATCCATTTACTTTTACGGAAACATTCATAATAATAAATTTAGATTTATTTCTGCTGGGTCTACTTTAGCTACTTTATTGTCAATATTATTATCTTCCGGATTCGCCTATTATGTAAACAATTTTGCAACCTATAACAAAATTTATGGATCAATTGGCACACTTATGGTTATTATGCTTTGGCTTTATTTTAATTCATTAGTTTTACTAATAGGATTTGAATTAAATGCAAGCATTAGCCATGCTAAAAAAGAGAAATTAAATAACGGAAACTTATGAAACATTTATTAATACTGATTATTGTTACACTTACCCAAATTGGAATTGTTAAACCGCAAAGCGGGGATAAGGAATTTATTATGCCAAAAAGGCAAATGATAGGAAAAACAATTCTTACTTTAAAAGGTAATGGGGTAAGAGAAAAGTTTTTTATGGACATGTATAAATGTGGACTTTATTTAGCGAAAAATGCTGATGAAGCTGAACAAATAATTAATAAAGATGAGCATGCTTCTATTAAAATTCATATCGTTTCATCTCTTATAACGAGTAAAAAAATGACAGATGCTGTTGAGGAGGGATTTAAAAATTCTACAGGAGGAAAAACGAAACCCTTAAGAAAGAAAATTGATCAATTTAAAACTGTTTTTTCTAAAGAAGAAATTCAAAAAGGTGATACTTATGATATTATTTATGTTCCTGAAAGAGGAACTGTTATTTTTAAAAATGGTAAAATTCAGCCCATAATAGAAGGATTAGAATTTAAAAAAGCACTTTTTGGAATATGGCTAGGAAAAAAGCCTGCTGATAAAAATTTGAAAGAAGCATTGTTAGGGAAAAAGTAATTTTATTTTTTCCTCAACAGTCCAGGCCCTGTATATTGGCTAATACTCAAAACCGGATTACCATAATAATCTATATTCCCTATCGATGTTAATTCCACCAATAACGTATTACTTGCGTTAACTATTATATCCCCCGAACCTGCATTATTAGTATGTACATTACTCGCATTTAAATTATTCAAATACATCCACCCATTTCCTCCGGTATAGCAATATAGTTCATTAGTATACCCAGTCAATGTAATATCAGCTGGACCAGTATGCTGAATAATAGAAATGCTATTTGAAATAATACTTAAATTAATACTGCCAGTGCCGATTTTAGTGTCAAACGTAAAATCAGGGAAATTTAATGTATTAGCTGAAGAAATTAACCCTTGACCTGTATAATCAATTCTAGTAAGATTTGGTAGTGTTAAATACACCGTAACTGGAATGCTGTAATCCCTAAACATGCTGCATTTATTGTCGCTAGAT
>JBFIEB010000503.1:0-1544 GCA_041603555.1 Vicingaceae bacterium | reverse complement strand
TGTATTGGTAAGAGAGTTAAATAATCCTTTTCGCTGAAAATTTGGATGCACCATTGTTTGGTAAGAATAGATTGCATTTATGGTTTTATTACCATCAACAAATTCGTATTTTCCAAACGATATCTCACCAGCTAATTGTCCATCCTTGCTGTAAGCCATTACCACTATGCAATCACCAAAAGGGCTTCCAAAGTATTTCCATTTTAACCAACTTATAGAGTCTTGTTTTCTATTGTGTATGAAAGCAGCATTTTCTAATAAATCAGCATAGTGTTTTTCAGCACTATTTCGGGTGATAATTTTATAGTCAAATTCTTCTTTCACACTAATTAGTTATTTCGGAATATAAATTTTCATACTGTTTGGCAATTAAATCTGGATTATATTTTTTTGCGTTTTCAAATCCATTTTTAATTAATTGATTTCTGTAGCTCTCATCTTCAATTATTTTAACTATTCCATCTTTTATTTGTTTGATATTTAGCGGATTTACATAGTGTACAGAGTTTCCTGCTACTTCGGGCATTGATGAAATATTTGATGAAATGACAGGTCGTCCAATGACATTAGCTTCAATAATAGGTAGTCCAAAACCTTCTCTCAATGAAATGAAAGCTACGATGTCACTATCCACATATTCTTGATAAACTTCATTTCTTGCTAAGTTAAATTTACTTATAAAGATTACTTTATGAGTTTCAAGTAATAGTTTAATTTTCTCATCTAACTTACCTATAATTGTTAATTCAACATTTAATCCTTCAATAGCTTTTATTAAACGAATTAAATTTTTATTTGGTTTAGTGCCGATTTGCAATATTTTAGTGGGAGTAGAAGAATGGTTCTTTCTAGATTCTACAAAAATAGAAGGGTAGCAGTTTGGAATTACTATGATTTTAGCCTTTTTGATACCAAAAAAACGAATTAAATTTCTTTTTGTGTGATCGGATACAACAGTAACATATTTTACGTTCATAATTGGTAAACGATAAAAAATCCAACCATACACCCACTTTTTTATCCCTTTTAAATCGAATTCATAATGATTGGTATCATGAACCGTTAAAATAGTTTTTTGAGTGGGTAAAAAAAGGGCATAATAACCTATACCACCTGTAATATGAATGACGTCACATTCTAATTTTTTAATCGCGTTAATGTTCTTCCAAAAAGACGGAAGAGCTTTATCATAGTAATCTATCACCTCATAATTACTAAGATGTTGCTTAATAGTAGCGAAGAGTTCTTCAAAACTAAAACCTCCAAAACTTTTAGCTCTATGTAAAAAAAGAATTTTCAATTTTCCGTTTTCAGTTCTTTTTGTTGAATATTATATAAAGCTATGATTAATCCAATAGCGAAGTAATAGATAAAGTTTTCCATGTAACTATATGTTATGTTTTGGATGGTTAAAAAGGACGGTGTTATGTACAATAACATGGGGAGTATTAATAATTTTATTTCAACAGATTTACACCAACGCAGCACTTGAAAAGCAAATATAAAAATGGATAATCTCATAAGTAATACAAGAATTCCTCCCA
>JBFIEB010000502.1:0-1554 GCA_041603555.1 Vicingaceae bacterium | reverse complement strand
CAATCCTGACAAATAATGGAATTACCTTAACAGAAATTAAACAAGATTTTGATAAAAATACTACGCTAGTCTTGAACACTAAACAATTCAACGAGGGTGAAAATAAATTGAGTTTTTCTGTTACAGGAGTTCAAAATTATTTCATTTCTTATTTGGCAAACAATTATTCTTTAAGTCAATTTTCATCAGATGTTTTTGGTGTAGAATTTCTGTTTGGCAACAATGTGTTTTTAGCTTTTTTGACGGATAAAAAAGGAATTAGCATAAAAACTAACAAAGGAAGTGTTCTGAAAAATGTAGTATTAGGTGCTGAATCTGAAAATTCATTTGATATGAATCAGCCTCATTTATTTTATTATTCGCCTCAAGCAGAAACGAAAGAACCAACCCTAGATTTTTATTTAGTGAATACTTCTATTTCAGAAGGTGGAAATAAAGTAAAAGTTAGCATTAACGAAACAGAATTTATATTGAGTAAATGGGCTGCTTATAAAATTTCCGGGTTAAAGGACATTGAAGTTACTGTGCGTATTCAATTATTGGATAAAAATGGAAAATTAATAGATGGTCCTTTTAATGATTCTGGAAATCGATATTTTAATCTAGGTCATCCGTCTTAAATTATACCACCTCCAACAACGTCCTAAAAGCAACAAATTTTCCTTGATACCGATCTCCGTGTTCTTGTTGTAATTTTGGAGCATGTTTTTCTTGGTATTCCTCCAAATCAGCCATCGAATCACAAGTATATTGAATGGCATAAGTATGCCCGGTTTCATCTTCTTGGGTAGTGATAACTTTTGCTATTTTATGCTCTAAAAAAAAACCGGTATTCATTACTTCAGGGATGTGAATTTTCTTCATCCAAGCTATCCAATCTTTATGAATTTCATCTTCAACATTAACCGTTACATTGTAAATAATCATTCAACAAAGGTAATAAGTTTCTTTATGTTTTTTAGCTTTTGTCAGTTCGAGTGTCCCGAATTTATTCGGGATGCATCGAGAACAAAAAACAAAAAACACTCGAATTGACAGTTTTTGATTTCTCCTTTTCAACAAATACAAACACTTATCAACAAACTATAAAATAAGAACATTTCAAGTTGGTTAACGTACTAAAAAGGTGTAAAATTGTAGGCTCAAATTTAGAGGAGTTTATAGTTAAAAAGATGCTGAGAAAGTCAACTTTTTAACTTTCAACTTTTTAACTTTCAACTTGAATAAAATGAGCCAAAAGAAAATCAAAAACGCCCTTATTTCAGTATTTCATAAAGACAATTTAGAACCTATAATCCATCGCTTAAATGAACTGGGAGTTGCCATGTATTCAACAGGCGGAACCCAAAAGTTTATCGAAGAATTAGGTGCTTCAGTAATAGCCGTAGAAAGTTTAACTTCTTATCCATCCATTTTAGGCGGAAGAGTAAAAACCCTACACCCAAAAGTTTTTGGTGGGATTTTGAGTAGAAGAGAACTGGATAGCGATGTTGCTCAATTGGATGAATTTGAGATACCAGAAATTGATATAGTAATTGTTGATTTATATCCTTT
>JBFIEB010000501.1:0-1555 GCA_041603555.1 Vicingaceae bacterium | reverse complement strand
TAATCAATAGAAAAGCACTGGATAATGATTTAAAACCATTTTTTAAACAATACACAAAAGATGATTTAATGGGGCAATTTTTAGCTCTGAATATTCCTGTAGGTGTTGTTAATAATATAAAAGAAGTATTTGAAAATGAAGCTGCTCAACAGTTAATTTTAAAAGAAACGATTGATGGAATAGCTACCAAAAGAGTAAGAACGTCCATCTTTAAAATTTCTGATTAAAGGAAAATGACAGCTCCAATAATAAATAGAACAATGATGGCTAAGTATTGCCAAATATCTAAAAAGTAAGGAGAATATTTATTCCAAAATTCTTTTAGGTCTTTTAGCATTTGAACTTATTTAACTCGTTAATGATGTTCTTTGCTTGTTTGTTCTCGATATCAATTGCAAATGGAACGATAGTGTTTTCAAGGTTTAAAGCTAAATGGTACTTATTAATGTTCCAATAGGAAGTATTCATGGATTTTACGAAACCACCATTGGTATCTTTATAAAAATCAATCTTTTTAATCTCATCCAAGTTAAATCGTTGCGTTATACCTCTCTTCCCTATTGTTTTAATTAATAGCAATTGATTATTTTCTATTATTATTTTTTCTTCTCCATATTTTCTCCAACGATAGGCATAAATTACTTTAAACTCAAAAAACAACCAAAAAGCTACATAAACACCAAAAAAAACTTTTGTTCCAGCATCGTAATTTTCAAAAAACTGGCTTAATATAGCTATACCGCATAACGAAAACAATATAAGCCACACCAATAACATTTTTTGTTTTTTATCATCATAAAATGCTTTAATACGTATTTTAAGGTTATCATTCTCCTTGGATATTTCAATTCTATCATGCATGCTTGATGATTTTTAACAAAATTAGAATAGTTTCACTAAATAGGCATTATCTTTGTAACTAAACTGTTAATTTTTTACTTTTAAATTCTAAAATTGATATAATGATAAAATTAAAGATTCTTTCCGCTGTTCTGCTGTTAACATCTGTTAAGTTGTTTGCACAAGAAGTCAAAAAAGTAGATGATTTAACTTTCTTATATGTAGATGAGAAATATGATAAAGTGGTATTTAAAGGAGAGGCATTAATGCAAAACGATAATTACAAAAAACACCCTTTAATTTACATTTATACTTCTATGAGTTATTATGAAATGTCGAGAAGACCCGGTAAATTTAGTGTTGGAGAAAAGACTTCTGAATTTCCTCAACCTTTAAAAATGGCATGGAAATACCTTTATAAATTTGTTAAAGTAGATGCAAAAGCAAAAAAATACTATGATAATAATTGGTACGATGATTTTAAAGAGTATTATGTTAGTATATCTGACACATCAAATAAATTAGGGCAATATTTATACGCGGGTGATAAATATCGGAAATCTGCATCAACTTATAAAGCTGCTTTTCGTGCAGTTCCGAATGATCCGGTATTACAACTTTGGCAAGGTATAGGTGAAATGAAGTCAAAAAATAGTGTGGAAGGAAAAAAAACGCTTGCAGCTGCTATGAAAGCCATAGATGAAAATTTTGTACC
>JBFIEB010000500.1:0-1563 GCA_041603555.1 Vicingaceae bacterium | reverse complement strand
TTTTAAAATAACCAGTCCCCGCTTCTACTTTCACATCATCCATTTTTTTAGGGTCAATAATCCTATTTCCGACCTTAATTTCTACCAGGTCATCGCTAGCTAATAAATCTGTTCCTCTCAACAATAAAGCATAACATGCTTCAGTGGTTGCCTTTGTCGTTCTCCAATCCTGAGTTTGTTTTTGCTTCAATAACCATACTTTCATGGCTTCAACACTTTTCTTATCACCGGCAACTTCATCAAACGCCTCAATTAATAGTGCTTGAGTTTCTATTGGTGCTTGATACCAATAATAACCACCATTATTATCTTTCCAATACATCCCTAATTCTTCATGGTTAATCGCGTTTTCCTTTAAGGAAGCAATTATTTTATGTTCAACCTGAATACCTGTTTTTGGTAATCCATCTCTATGTAAGGCTAATGAAATCATTCCTTGCATATACCTGCTTTTGACTAGCCAATATTTTTTTGCTTGTCCATGATAATAAGCATAAGCTTCTTTATTTTGAGAACTTATTTCTACATCCTTAAGAAAATAACTACGAGCATATAAATATTGGATAACCTCAGAATTTAAATGATCTTTTTCCATATCAGCATCATGCTTCTTTAACCAATTATAATCTTCTCTTATTCTGTTGTCTAAATAACGAACTGCCTTTTGAACCATGCTCCATGTCTTATAATCGCCTCTAATGTTTTTTACACCTAAATGATCTAAATGTCCCATTCCGGTAACAATGTGCTGAGTCATGTATCTACTTTCTGGCATTCCTTTAAACCATGTCCAACCTCCATTAGAAACTTGCAGTTGTTGTAATTTCTTCATAGCCCTTCCGAGCTCATTACCCATCCGATTTAAATCGAATAGTAAACCAACTCGCTTTTTTCTCTCACTTTCATTCTGAGAATTTAAAACCCAAGGTGTTTCTTCTAAAATGAGTGATTTTAATTCTTGATTTTTCTCTAAGTTAGATAAAAATGCTTCTGGACTACTTTTTTTCCAACTCTCAAAAACATTCTTGATTTTAGGGTTGGAATTGGCAATATGAGATGCTATAGAATTTGCATAAAAACGACTAAATACTTGCTCCGCACACTCATAAGGATACTCCATTAGATAAGGCAATGCTTGAATCGCATACCATGCCGGATTAGACGTAAACTCTAAAGTTAGTTTATGGTGCCTTAAAGTAGTCGATTTATTATTTATGAGTTTACTAAACTGAAACAATTTGGTTTGATTCCCTCTGATTGGTAATGGCATAGATTCAGTAACCAGCATTCTATTTGTTAATACTGGAATTGCCACTTCTTCTCCATCGGTAAAATTACCCGCCTTGGCAATTACTTTATAAGTGATAGCCGAATAACCTTCTGGAATAATTATTTGCCAGTTTACTGAAGTGCTTTTCCCTTTTTTCACTTCAAAAGGAATTGTTTCCTTACCAATAATTAACTTATCAGAAATAAGTTTTGATGTTAATGCATCATAAAAGAAAATTTTTGCTCCACCACTTAATTCTTTATCAGATAGATTAGTGATTTTAGAACTAAAAG
>JBFIEB010000499.1:0-1576 GCA_041603555.1 Vicingaceae bacterium | reverse complement strand
GAAGTACAAAATGCTGTTGGTAGAAAAAAAATCATTTTTGAATTAATTAAAGGAGAAAATGTAATCACAGAACTTGAAAATTACCTTAATAAGGAGTCTATTGACATTTTAGCCTTTGCTAAAGCTGAGAAAAGTTTTCTAGAACGGTTATTTAGAGGAAGTGTTTCACAAAAATTATTCTATAGAATCCATATCCCATTAATAGTTTTTAAAGCTAAGGATACTCCTGGAGACCTTTTTTAGCACAATGATGAATGAAATAACTCTATATACATGAAATTGATTTACAAAAAAAAACAATGCTATAGAGCAAAAGCAACAAACAAAAAAAAAATAAAAATACAAAGTAAATAGAAATTACATTATGGATTACATCAATATAGATACAAGAAAAATTACAAAAATTACAAAACAATTAAATGAGCTTCTGGCCAACTATCAAATTTATAGTCAAAAATTAAAGGCTTTTCATTGGCATGTTAAAGGGGAGAATTTTTTTGAGCTTAACGTCAAATTTGATGAACTATACAATGAAAACATTCTTAAAATAAACGAAATAGCAGAACGAATTTTGACATTAAAAGACGATCCGTATTGCTCCCTTAAAGAATACAGAGAAATTTCCACAATAAAAGAAGTACAAATTTTCGGTTCAGAAAGAAATATGATTGATGAATTACTATTAGACATTAATCAATTACTCCAAATGGAGAAATCTTGTATAAAATACGCTGTTGAGATTAACGATTTTGGTACAATAGAAATGTTAAGTCGTTTCATAGCATACAGAGAGAAGTTGAGCTGGATGTTTTTTAGGAGGTTAGAAAATTATAAATTATCAACAGTAATCTAAAAAAATTATGGAAAAATTATTAAAAGAAAAAGTAGCCATTGTAACTGGTGGCAGCTTTGGAATAGGTAGAGCAACAGCTATTGCTTTTGCTGAAAAAGGTGCTAAAGTAGTTATTGCCGATTGGGTAAATGATGATGAAACACTCAACCTGATTAAAAAGTCCGGTGGTGAAGCAATTTTTATAAAGTGTGATGTCTCAAAAGAAGCGGATGTTAAAATGATGATAGAAAAAACCATAAGCACTTTTGGGCGCCTAGATTTCGCATTTAATAATGCAGGAATCGAAGGAATTCAGGGGAATACCGCGGAATGTTCTGATGAAAATTGGGACAAGACCATTGGTGTGAATTTGAAAGGCATTTGGCTTTGTATGAAATATGAGCTACCTCACTTGGTAAAACAAGGTAAAGGCGCTATTGTTAATTGTGCTTCCATTGCAGGACTTGTTGGGTTTCCAAGTTTACCTGCTTACGTAGCATCAAAGCATGGTGTAGTTGGTTTAACAAAAACTGCTGCTTTAGAATATGTAAAGCAAGGCATCAGAGTAAATGCCGTTTGTCCAGGTGTAATTAAAACACCAATGATAGATCGTGTTACAGGAAAAGATAAAGTAGTAGAAAAGCAATATGAAGATATGGAGCCTATTGGTAGAATGGGACAACCTGAAGAAGTTGCAGAAGCTGTGTTATGGCTCTGTTCCGATGCGTCATCTTTTGTTACAGG
>JBFIEB010000498.1:0-1583 GCA_041603555.1 Vicingaceae bacterium | reverse complement strand
GGACCGGCAATTTATTTTCAAGATGAGGCATCAGGTAAATACATCCATATAAATGAAGGACAAAAAGATAAACCAAATTACGATGAAAAAACATCCGGGTTTTTACCAAGAATGTGGAGTTCTCAAGCCCATCATATTGCAGATTATAAAGCTTGGAGTGGTTATAAAGGAAAGAATAAAAGAGCATCAAACGGTGAAACGATAAAAATTCCAACTTTTGGAGAGAATATGTCTTTCCTGATTAATTACCAGTGGGGGCATCTTTATTGGAGGTATTTTATGTGGAATTTTGCTGGGAGGCAAAGTGATGTTCAAAAGCTTAAACCTCAAGATATAACAAATGGAAATTGGATAAGTGGTATTAAACCATTTGATGCCGCAAGATTAGGTAATCAGGATAAGTTGCCCAATAGTATGACAAGCAATGGAGGGCATAATAAATATTACCTATTGCCCTTTTTATTGGGTTTAATTGGATTGATTTATCAATTTATGAAAAACCCGAAAGATTGGTTAGTGTTAGGGTTGTTATTCTTTTTTACAGGAATGATGATTAACTTTTATACCAATCCGCCATCACCACAACCAAGAGAAAGAGATTATGCTTACGTAGGTTCATTTTACGTGTTTGCCATATGGATTGCCGTTGGAGTTTATGCTCTATTTGAAATGTTAAGTAAAAAAATGCCTCACCTCATTAGTGCGGTTGGAGTTACTATTGCTACTTTATTGATGGTGCCGACTTTAATGGCTAATCAAAATTGGGATGATCACAATAGGCATGGTGTTTATACCGCAAGTGATTTTGCTAAGAATTATTTAAACTCATGTGCACCAAATGCTATTTTATTTACCAATGGTGATAACGACACCTTCCCTTTATGGTATGTTCAGGAAGTGCTGAGATACCGAACGGATGTTCGTGTGGTTAATTTAAGTTTGTTAAATACCGATTGGTACATCGATCAGATGAGAAGAAAAGCTTGGGATGCTGACGGTATACCACAACGATTACCTGAGTCTAAAATAAGGCAAGGGACAAATGATTATGTGCCGATTTACGAAAAACCTGGTGTAGTAGGCTATTGGGATGTGGATGATATCATTGGTTTTGTTGCTGACGATACGCCACAATCTAAAGTTGGTGTGGGACAAGGTAGAAATCAAGTAGATTATATTCCTACTAAAAACTTTAAAATAACGGTAGATAAGGAAAAAGTTTTAGCCAATGGAACCGTTCCACAAGATAGAGCAGATAGAGTAGTTGATAAGATAGAGTGGACGGTAAATAAAAAATACATCATGAAAAATGATTTAATTATTCTTGATATTTTGGCTGCTAACGATTGGGAAAGACCAATTTATTTTGCCATTACTACTGGTGCAGATAGTTATTTGAATTTAACTGGGTATTTTCAGTTAGAAGGATTAGCGTATCGCCTAGTGCCTTATAAATCTCAAAGTTATGATGGTCAAACAGGTGAAGTTAATACTGATTTGATGTATGAAAACCTAATGAATAAATTCAGATGGGGAGGTATGGAAGAAGGTGAAATATACATGAACGAGAACAACCGAAGAAT
>JBFIEB010000497.1:0-1588 GCA_041603555.1 Vicingaceae bacterium | reverse complement strand
TACACGTTTCCATTTGTTCCATTTATCTACTGCTAAAGAAATCGGCTTATTAAGAAACGATATTCCTCTTAAAGAAAAACGAATTACTGCTGAAGCTTGTATACACCACATGTGGTTTTCTGATGAAGATTATGAAACTAAAGGTGCTTTTATCAAATGGAACCCAGCGGTAAAAAAAGCTTCTGATAGAGATGCAATATTGCAAGGAGTATTGGATAATTATATTGATGTAATTGCTACCGATCATGCTCCTCATACCATCGATGAAAAACTAGACACTTATTTTAACGCTGCTTCTGGCGGACCAATGGTACAACACGCTTTAGTGGCAATGCTAGAACATTATTACAACGGGAAAATATCTCTAGAGAAAATTGTAGAAAAAATGAGTCATGCAGTTGCCGATTGTTTTAAAATAGTAGATAGAGGTTTTATCAGAGAAGGTTATTATGCCGATTTGGTAGTGGTAGATATCGATAATCCCTGGACCGTTGAAAAAGAAAATTTACTCTACAAATGTGGCTGGTCTCCTATGGAAGGACAAACGTTTAAATCTAAAGTAATGCAAACTTTTGTAAACGGTCACCTCGTTTACAATATGGGAGAAATTGATGAAGATTTTCGTGGAAAACGAATGAGTTTTAATCCATAACCAATTATTTTTTTAACTCCGAATAAATTATTTTATCTGATTTTCAATAAGTTAAGTGGTTAACACAATAAATTTTTATACATCTAGTTCTTATGTATAAGATGATTATGTATATTTGTCTTATGTATTCAAAAGAACTATTAAAAGGAACCTTAAAAACTATCATTTTAAAAATGCTCTCAGAGAGTGATAGTATGTACGGGTATCAATTAACTCAAAAGGTTAAAGAAATTACCGAGGGTAAAATCAATCTAACTGAAGGAGCATTATATCCTGCTTTGCACAAGCTAGAAGCTGACGGACTATTAACTACAGAAAAAAAGACAGTAGGCAATAGAGTCAGAAAATATTACAGCTTAACCAAAACAGGAGATAGTGACGCCAAAGAAAAGGTTGCTGAATTAAAGGAGTTTATGGAAACGCTAAAAACCATAATCAATTTAACCCCTCAAAAATTAGCATGGTCGATTTAACTGAACAAAACATCAGTGAAATTAAATTGCTAGTTGAAGCTAGAGGAGTAGAAATGAAAGAGCTTTCTTATGACCTCGTAGATCATATTTGTTGTATGATTGAGGAGAAAATGGAAAGCGGCAAAACCTACGCCAGTGCCTTAGAAGAATCTATAGCAAGCTTTGGTAAAAAAGGTATCCGACAAATACAGGAGGAAACAACTTTTTTATTAACCAAAAATATATTAGCTATGAGAAAGACTATGCACATTGCAGGAATAACAGCAGCAGTATTATTATTGCTCGGAACGATTTTTAAAGTACAACATTGGCCAGGAGCAGGAGTAATGTATGTATTGGGAACAGCAACACTCTGTTTACTTTTTATGCCCCTCTTTTTATCTGTTCGCCTTAGGGAGAAAATTGGAAAAGCACGGATATTGATAAATATTGTTGCTACAATTAGTGCTTTTACACTAGCATC
>JBFIEB010000496.1:0-1590 GCA_041603555.1 Vicingaceae bacterium | reverse complement strand
AATCCCTAGAATTAACAGTTGGGGTAACTAATTTATTAGACCGTCAACATTTTAATCATTTATCTCGCTTAAAGCAAAAGGGTATTTATAATATGGGTAGAAATTTTGTTATAAGTATACGATTGCCTTTAAACATTAAAAAATAAGTTTTATTGTAATAAATCGGGAGCACTTTTGCTCTCGATTTTAATAGCTAAATTGCATTCGTAAGAAAATACTATTTCCTAAATTCTTGAATTGGTTTTGTTCTTCTCCAAAAAAGATTTGACCTGTCAAACTCAAGTCCCAGTTTTCATGTAAGGAATAAGCGAGAGCCGGCATAAAAAATAAAATGTTCATCCCTTGTCCGTAGATAACAGATGTACTTCCATTAAGTTGAGGATAGATTGCTCCAGAAAGTTGCGCAAAGTAGGAATATTTAGAAGGCATCAAACTTTTAGCCGTGAGTTGACTAGCACCAAAAGATGGTAACCCAGAGCCTGATGATGTGAGGCCATCACTGTTTAATAAAAATGCCCCATTCACATAAATTCCTTTTTTAAAAGAAAAGTCAATGGAAGTGGATAAACTCAATAGGCCAGACGTATCACTAAAGTTTTCTCTTGTTTGAAAGTAGGTTGCTTCTCCCTTAAAACCTGCATTTTTTATATTTCCTGCCCATCCTCCACCTAACGCAATATCTCTATAATAATTAGCTGCGATGATTTGAAAATCATATTTAGCAGTATTAAACTTATAAAGACCAGCAATGATACTTTCATCAAAATTTTTACTTGGTTTATAAGCTAATTCTATGTGAGAAACATCGCCAGTAAAATATTGAACACGTAGGGCATCAGACCCAGGTCTCTCTTGGTAATCAAAATCGACAATGTTGTACGCATTGAACAAATCATTGGAATTCCATGCCAGATTAATTCCCCAATTAATTCGTTGTCTACCTGCTCGTATTTCCCATTTTTCTTTCGAAAAATCAAAATAAGCCCTATCTATTATGGAGTGTACAACTACAGCATCTTCATCAAACAATAAATAAGACATGCCAACCTCTCCATTATCTTGGTCAACCAATTGCCCATAAAATGGCGTATTATTTACAGTTTCTCCAAAGAAAATTCTATTTCTAACATCCAAACGAGCGGTAAAAGAATTAGAGATAAAAGTTTTAATGTTTATTCGGTTGTGTATTAAATGATCTGAAGTTATGTCGTTGGAATTTGTAAAAGAGAATGAGGGCAAATACTTTACATAACCATAAATATTGACCACATCTTTAAACTTTTTTTTCTCTTGTGAAAAAGAAAGTCCATGAATAATAAACAAGGTGAGAAATATGAAAAGTTTAATTTTCATTTTGTGTAATGTCAGACATTATTTTACCGTCTTCTAGTGTAATAACTCTACGAGCTCTATCAATTACACGTTGATCGTGAGTTGAGAAAACAAATGTGATTCCTTCTTCTTTGTTTAATCTGAGCATAATATCCAATAGATTTTCTGCAGATTTGGAATCCAAATTAGCTGTTGGTTCATCTGCTAAAACAAAGTCAGGTTTAGACGCTAAAGCTCTTGCAACTGCAACACGTTGTT
>JBFIEB010000495.1:0-1595 GCA_041603555.1 Vicingaceae bacterium | reverse complement strand
TTAAGTATAGAAGAGATAAATGAGATAATTAATGCCATAGATTTAAGTAAATCTGAGGGCGAACGCAATAAAGCTATGCTAGAGACTTTATACAGTTGCGGATTAAGAGTTTCAGAGTTGGTTACTTTAAAATTGTCAAACTTATTATTGGAGGAAGGTTTTATTCGGGTGGTTGGGAAAGGAGATAAAGAACGAATTACTCCGATAGGAAGTGTAGCAATAAAACATATCAATATTTATATGGAGAGCAAACGCAACCACATGAATAATATTGATCCTGCGAGCGAAGATATTCTATTTTTAAATAGAAGAGGAAAACAGTTAACACGTGTAATGATTTTTACTATAATTAAAAACTTAGCAACAACAGCAGGGATAAAAAAAACAGTTAGTCCCCATACCTTTAGGCACTCATTTGCAACGCATTTGGTAGAAGGTGGGGCTGATTTAAGAGCCATACAAGAAATGTTGGGACACGAATCTATTACCACAACAGAAATATATACTCACTTAGACAGAGAATACCTCCGACAAGCAATTTTAGAGTTTCATCCAAGAGCTAAATAATTTTTCTTAATTTGGAATCAAATTCTTATTAGTGGAAGCAGGAGCATATAACGATTGGAAAACCGAATTAAACAAAACGGTTAAAAAGTATCATGTTATTACGTGCTGGGTAGCGGTTATTTTTAACATGCTGTTTTTTGTTACCGATTATTTAAACCTCTACGATTATTGGCAAGAGTTCTTAACCTTTAGAACTGCTGTTTCTTTAGTTTGTTTGTTTACTGTTTTATTTTATAAAAAGTTAAAAATTCCTATTGAATTGGTTGGAGTTATTCCTGTATTGTTAATCTCCATACAGAACGCATATATGTGGAGTGTGATGGATGCGGAACATCTGCAAAAACATACTATGGCTTACATGGCATTATTTATTGGTTCTGGAATGTTTGTATTTTATCATGTTTATTATTCCATTTTTATAGTCGTTGCCAATATTGTTGCCAATATTATTTTTCTAAAATTTAATAGTCCGCTTACAACTGATGAAATAATACTAAATGGTGGTTTACTGGTTGGTTCGGTTGCTGTTTTTTCAATATTGTTAATTAGAATGAGATACCGATTAACTAAAAGAGAAATTATTGCTCGTTTTGCCTTGGAACAATCTAAACATGAAGTAGAGGAAAAAAACAGAGAAATAGTCGATAGTATAAACTATGCAAAACGAATACAGGATGCATTAATACCCCCTCCCGAAGTAATGAAAAAAATATTACCCAATTCCTTTGTAATATTTAAGCCTAAAGATATTGTTAGTGGAGATTTTTATTGGGCTACAAATTTACATACTACTGCTAATACGGAAGAAGATCATGATAATTTGGTATTATTTGCTGCTGCGGATTGTACTGGACATGGTGTTCCGGGAGCTTTTATGAGTGTTATAGGCTTAAAATTATTTAATCAATCAGTTAAACAACCGGAAGTAAACTCCCCTGCGCAAGCATTAGATTTTTTGAATAGCGAAGTTTTTAATACCATTAATTTACATTCTGATGGAGAAAACGTGATAAGAGATGGGATGGATG
>JBFIEB010000494.1:0-1599 GCA_041603555.1 Vicingaceae bacterium | reverse complement strand
GTACTGCCAGCAGTGTACGGGTACTGGTCGGCGTGCACATCTTCACCGCGGCGTTGCGCATCTTCGATCAGTTTTAGTGAATCCTGCACCAGTCCCCAGCTTTCCCGGCAACAATTACTGGAAATTCAGCTGATAATGGAAAATTTAGGTCGCCCTCTTTAAGAAATCTGGCTTATACTGCACCCTATATGCATGATGGTAGGTTTGCCACTATTGACGATGTTATTGAATTTTATAGTACTGGATTGGTTAATTCTCCCACCATTGATCCTTTAATGAAAAATATTGGTCAGGGTGGAGCACAATTAACTCCTGCTGACAAAGCTGATTTAAAAGCTTTTCTTCTATCATTGGGTGATACTAGTTTTATTAATAACCCTGCTTTTCAAGCCCCACCTCCTTAAAAGGAATCTTATAGATAGTTATACCAGTTGGTGGAATTTTAATAATTTCACACTATATCTTATGGATACAAACAAGAAGAAATACTTTAAAGGAAAAATAGTTGACGAAATAGATAATCTTCAATTAAAAATTGAAGAGTTAAAAGAGTTGACAAAACCTATTCCCCCTGATGTTGCGATAGGGAGAATTAGTAGAATGGATGCCATTAACAACAAAAGTGTTAATGAAGCGGCACTTCGAGCTTCGGAAATCAAACTAACTAAATTAGAAATGGCACTTGAAAAAATTGAAGATACCCAGTTTGGAATTTGTATAAGATGTGGACAAGAAATCCCAGAAGGGAGGTTAATGTTAATGCCTGAAAGCATTAAATGCGTTAGATGTGCTCAGTAGTTCTATCATGAAAAGTTTTTCAATACGCCATAAAATTATTTCTACGCTTCAAGATTTTGATATAAAAGGGGTAAGAAAAATTTCACATGCTTTACCTCAAATTTTAATCCCTAAACCAACAAAAAAAATAGTACTTAAAACTATTTATGGTTTTTATATGGAGATTGACCCTATTCAAGACAATGGTGTCGAAAAAAGTTTGTATTACACTGGTACGTACGAAAAAGGAACATTAGCTATAATAAATGCTGCTTTAAACGAAGGGGATACTTTTGTTGATATTGGCGCAAATATTGGGCTAATGTCAATTTTTGCTTCTTATGTAGTTGGAAAAAAAGGAAAAGTTGTTGGCTTTGAACCAAATCCAGTTACTAGAGCTATTTTCTATAATAATATTGAAATCAATGCTATTAAACAAATAGTAGTTTCTGACTATGCAATTGGACAAAAAAAAGAAAGCGGAAAAATTTATGACAGATGGGATTCTAATAGAGGAAGTGCATCTTTAATAAAGCCCGAATTTGAGACAAACAGTTTTGACATTAATATTTGTAGCTTATCAGATTATTTTCAAGGAGACTCTCCTATTCACCTTATTAAGATTGATGTTGAGGGGTTTGAATTAGAAGTTTTAAAAGGTTCATTAGATATACTCAAAAGAAATCACCCTCCAATCTTAATTGTAGAATGCTCTGAAACTAGAGAAAATTCAACTGACTCCTCCCCGACTATAATTTATGATTTTATCAAAGCCTCAAATGATTACAAAGTGTTTAAATCGGTCGGAGGAAAAGAACGTGT
>JBFIEB010000493.1:0-1609 GCA_041603555.1 Vicingaceae bacterium | reverse complement strand
GAGTTAGAAAATAAATGTAAATCTACTGATTATCATACTTGGATGGAAAATTGTGCAAATCTAAAGAACGGGGTTGATAATTACTTTTCACATTATTTAAGTAAGTATGATGATTTAGTTATTGGAAAGTTAGAAAATGTAGAAGATGATTTAATAAAAATTATAAAAAACTTAGAGGGTAAGGACATATCAAAAACAGTTCAAAAATATAAAAACATTTCTATCGGTAAAGGTCAGGGGAATACTAATTTAATTAATCCTGATATCAGAAAAAGAATTAATGCCATCAATCAAAGGTATTGGAAATGAACAATCATTTAGGGGGACATTTAAATAAAACTCATATTGATGAGGGTACTCTTGACTATCTTATTAAAACCCTTCATGTAAAAGGTTTTATAGATATTGGGTGCGGCCCCGGTGGAATGGTAGAACTAGCACAAGATAAAGGGCTTCATGCTATTGGAATAGATGGTGATGATTCTCTTTTTGGAACTTGGCATGATAATCACGTTCCTGTTATTCTTCATGACTTTCAACAGCCGATTACTCGTTATGAGATTCCTCCTGTTGACTTAGTTTGGTCAGTAGAGTTTCTAGAGCACGTAGAGGAAAAGTATATAGATAACTTTCTTCCCGTCTTTTTAAAGGGAAAGTATATTGTTTGTACTGCGGCTCCTCCGGGAACTCCAGGTCACCATCATGTTAATTGTCAACCGCAAGAGTACTGGATTGAAAAGTTTGAAGCAGCTGGAATGAAATTTGATGAGCTTCAAACGCATAAAATAAGAAAAGTCAGTACGATGGCGAAACCTTTTATGCAGAAACACGGGATGTTTTTTCATGGGGTACGGTGACGAAATAATGGCTACAGGTATAGCTAAACGACTATACCTGAAAACTGGCAAGAAAGTGGCATTCGGGAAAGGAAAGATAATAAAAAATGCCATTACACAAGAAATTTTTCTCAATAACCCAAAAATTGCTTCTACTGTAGATTTACCGCATGTAGTATGGGAACCGTTTTTTGTAGGTAGTAGAAGCTATATGAAACAAGTAAAGGGAAATAGAATATACTGGAATTACGATTTTAAAGCTGAACCCGGTGAATTCTTTTTTGAAAATGAAACCTATCTTCTACCCCCTAAACCTTTTATATTGCTAGAGCCTCATACAAAACAAACTGTTTCTGCGGATAATAAGCAATGGCCTTTAGAATATTTTCAAGAAGTAATAAATAAGTTAAAAAACGATATTGAAATAATTCAACCTGACTACGGAAAACCTATTTTAAGCGGGGTTACGCCTTTTCGAACTACACGATTTCGGCACCTTGTCTATTTATTAAACTCTGCCAAGACTTTCATCTCTCTAGAGGGAGGTGTTCATCATGCTGCTGCTGCAGTAGGCTTGCCTGGAGTTGTTATTTGGGGAGGGTATGTTCCCCCCTCTATAACAGGCTACTTACTACATAAAAATATTGTAGAAGCTACGGAGTTTTGCGGAAGTTTAACCTCCTGCTCACACTGTAAAAAAGCACTTGAAAAAATCTCTCCAGAAGAAGTCATTCAAGGAGTTCGAGAATGGATATAAAAAACTGCTGGTTTTG
>JBFIEB010000492.1:0-1613 GCA_041603555.1 Vicingaceae bacterium | reverse complement strand
TTTCTCTATATCTAATATTTCGTGTTCTTCTGAAAGTGAATTTAGTGCATGGTAATACCTGGATACTGCTTCCCAGTTTCCGAATTTTCTAGTTAATTTAAGTAGATTTTCTTGTTGCGCTTTATCGTCAATTCTATATAGGGTGTCACAGTCAGCTAATGTTGCCAAACTCACATAGAATATTGGTAAATCTAACCCAAGTCTTTTTCTAATGTCTTGTTTTATTTTTTTGGTAGATGCTGATTGCTCACTTGCAGCACCTTCCTTGCTAGCTGTTTTCGAAAGCCTTTCAACAGGGTCGCCAGGAGCATTTGTACTTATCACAAAAGCCATCAATGATATAATGATCAATGTTGGGATAAATACTAATAGTCTTTTAAAAATATATTTTAACATATTTTATTGAACTGGTTTTTCTGTTAATCCTCCAAATGAAGGTTTTAACAACAAGTTATTTAAAATGACACCTGGTTTATCATTGTACATATCTGCATTATCAAATCGTTTATGAATAAGCACTTTTCTTTGCCGACTAAATAATACCACATAAGGTTGGTCATCATAAATTTTCTTTTGTAAAGCTTTTAGTGCGGCAATGTGTTTTTTTTTATCTAAAGAAGTGTTGGCCAAGTGAATTAATGAATCACTTTCTGCGTCACCAAAACCTGTAAAATTAGATCCTTTAGTTGCCCATGAATTGGTGTGCCATAATTGAATGGGGTCTGAATAACTTGCTCCTCCGCCCCAAGCACCCATCATGGCATCAAACTTATGGTCGTACGCATTTTTATAAAAAATGGTAAAATCCATGGGAAAAGGAATAACCTCAATTCCAGCTTTGTAAGCCGCCTCTTTTATCATTAGTGCTTTTTCTTTTGTGCTTGCTCTTCCACTCATATAACTTAGTTTAAATGAGAATTGTAATTTTTCTCCATTCACCATTTTATCTCTAATGTTATTTTCGTCTGTATCTATCCATCCAGCTTCATCTAATAATTTTTTTGCTTTCTCTAAATCAAACGCTATCGGTTTCAAATCTGTATTGTATGCTTTTTTAAGAGGAGACATTTGCGCTACCTGCCTGGTTCCTATGCCTTGCTCTATTACTTCAATAATTTCATCTACAGGAACTATATGTGCCATTGCTCTTCTTACTTTTTGATCTACAAAAAAGGGCTTGTGTTCCACACCATCAGGTTTCATATTCATACCGATATAATCATAAGTATATTCAGGTAAAAAATTAGAATGATAATTTTCATTGAAGTACTCAATTTCTTGTAGCTTCAATAATTTTGAAGTTGTTAATAATGTGGATACATCTATTTTTTGATTTTTAATGGCTAAGTATGAAGCGGCATCATCAGTAATAATTTGAAAGATGATTTTATCTGGATAGTTTTGAAAATAAATAAAATCAGAATCATCTCCATACCAATTTTCTTTTCGCTCTACTGTAATATAGCTTCCGGGAATAAATTCAGTTACTTGATAAGGTCCTAAGCCTAATAAATTTTCAGGAACATAGCTATTGTCTCCTTTATTAAAATCGTTAAACCAATTTGATAATTTTTCTGAGGCTTGATATGTTGGGTCATGAATTTTTTCAAAAG
>JBFIEB010000491.1:0-1619 GCA_041603555.1 Vicingaceae bacterium | reverse complement strand
CAAGATTTACAACTACACTTTACAGGAGGGGAAATTACCCTCCTGTTTTTTAATATCTACCGTACACTTTAATAGTACAACCAAACACTGTTTTAAAATACTGTGTACGGCACTAAAAACGAGAACAAAACAAATTGATTGAACTAATATAAATCGAATTAAAAACGTTAGTCTACGGACGAGTAAAAATAGAAATATGGAAGTGGAAAAAATAATAATTAGTATAATATCCTACTTATTGGCATTTGGATTTGTGCTTGGAACATTTTGGGCTTTGGGTGACCGTCCATTTGAAGTTGTAGTATTTCTATTGTTCGTAGTCATTTATGCACAGGACATTAAAAATTATATTGAGAAAAAACGTTAGATTATGAAAACATTTTGCTATGAATGTGGATGCTCAATAACTTCTTCAATGTTTGGAGATAAAGAAATCATGTCAGTTAATCATTGTGAAAGCCATAGTTACATGCGCAGTCAAGACAAAAGTTTAAAGCAAATGTCAACAGAATTACACGAAATAAAATTACACGAACTAAAAAACCCTTGATTATGGAAACTAAAAACACAAAGAACGTTCTAACTGAATTGTTGGATAAATTAAAGAAAGAACAACGGGAAATAGGCGCAGTTGGCGATGGGAGGCATCCGATTGATTATGATGTTGAATGTGTACAAACAACAATAGAACTTCTAAGTTCTTAGAAACCTTGATTATGATATATATAATAATATTTATTTGGTATTTAATTGGTTCATTGGGCGCGTTATGGTGTGGGTATAAAATTTATCCAAAAATAACTAACGGTGATTTGATATTCGCGTTTACACTTGGCGGTTTAGGGGGATTAGTAACATTTTTAATTGGAATCCTTTTTATGTCGGATGGTGAATGGTGGAAGAAACAAATTTTTTAAACCTTCGTAAAATGATAAGAGTTAGACGAAGACACGAAAGACTGATTAGAATACCTAAAATGTGGGTCAAACAATGGCACAGTTTATCGGGTGTTAATTTCTTTGTTCGGGTTTCGTTTATGTTGGACACAGCTAAAATAGTAATGAAAAACCCTTGATATATGAAGATTATAAAGCAAACCCCTGAATACTTACCACTAAATAACGTGGAGCTAACAACAGGTGAACTATTAGATTGTTACAGTTGTGTATTTCCAAGTGTTCATAGCGTTGGATTTATGACAGCAGAAATAAAAGATTTGTTATTTGAGCCTGATTACTGGTTTAATGAATCACCTATTTTAAATTGGGAAGAAAAACTAAAGATCAAGTTGATTGAACTAAATAAAATTAAACCTTCGTAAGTATGGCACTATTGACAGATGATTGTGACATGAATGAAAATAAGCTTCAAACTCTTTTCGGAGGTAATGGGGATTATTACATAACGATTTGGTGGGTGGATGAAAAAGGATTCAACCAATCAAAGACTGTTCGAATTGCAATGAGTGGGGGTAACGCTCCAAGTGAAGTAAAAATAGCAGCTTCAAAATTGCACTGGGCAATGGAAGATGCGGGATTAAATGAATACCCTGATTAGGGTTTACCAATACCTTCGTAAAAATGGAAAAGGAAAAGTTAGAATCTAAATTGAGCCACTAT
>JBFIEB010000490.1:0-1637 GCA_041603555.1 Vicingaceae bacterium | reverse complement strand
GGTAGCAAATAGGCCAAAACTAATTGAGAAAAAATTACAATGGATGTTCTGACTAATTGATACTTATTTTCTCGGTATTTATACATGAATTTAATACCGTAAACCACAATAAAAAAAGTATAAAGAGTTCCATAAGCAAACCACTGACTCGCTGGTTGGCCTTTAAAAAAATGGCTTAAAGGATCAAACAAAGCAATAAGACCAGAGTTTTCAGCTTCACCTTGAGCTAAACCTAAAACGGAAGGAAACCAATAGATAAGGATGTAAAAAGTTGTAAGAACTAACCCTAAGCCCCAAGCTAAAATTCCCCTACTTGAAATGTTATTTTGCCATACTCGGTTGTTGTTCATGCAAAAATTCTTTTCCAGTTTCGTTTTTTAACTTCAAGCTGTGTGTTATTTTCTAAATTGTATTGATTGATGATTTCTTGTTCATACTTTTTATAAAATTCCGTATCGAAATTTGCATCTTTTAAATGTTCCAAAACAAATTCAATAGTTTTTCCATCAGTCAACCATCTATCAAAAATTTCGTGTCTTAAACGCATATCAAATGAATTTACTCCAATTAATTTTTTGGTGCTTTTTTCATAAACAAAGTGCACAGCGACTCTTCCATTTTCCCAATAAAATTCAGCTTCATTGTTTTGAAGCTCATTTTTTATAACTCCATAAGTTTGATATTCTATGTCAAAAAATTTAGCAGAATTAAACCAAACACCTGGCTTGTATGCCGTTTTATTACTGCATATGGTTTGAGCAACAGTCTCTCCCATCATTCTCCCTGTATACCAAACCTGCTCTAAATTATTTCTTCCTGTAGGGTGTTGGTGAAATTCTGCACAATCTCCAATAGCATAAACATCTGGAATATTGGTTTCTAAATATTCATTTATCAAAACACCTCGATTGGTTGAAACATCACAACCCTTCATAAAATTTATATTAGGGCTAACTCCAACGGTTAGTCCTACAAACTGACATTCAATTTCTTCGTTATTTTTAGTGATAACTGCTCTTGCTCTTCCGGTTTCATCGGGTAAGATTTCCTTTAACTCTGTATTAAAAAGCAAATCAACGCCATGCTCTTTTAAATGCCGAGCAATTAATTCTCCTTCTTGTTGTGGTAAAACTCCTCCCCAAAAACGATTTTCGCGAACTAAAAAGGTAACAGCAATTCCTCTGGATAAAAACATTTCCGCCATTTCAACACCAATTAACCCGCCACCAACAATTATAGCCCTTCTAGTAGTTGGTGAATATTTTTCCATGGCTTCTAAATCTTGGTAAGAATACAGCCCTTGCACAGCTTCTAAATCTTGCCCAGACCAACCAAACTTGTTAGGTTTTGAGCCCACAGCCAAAATTAATTTATCATAAGCTAAATCGTCCCCTGAATCTAATTTTAACCGTTTAGTAGAAAAATCTATATCTTTTACATAGGCTCTAAGTAATTCAATTTTATTTTTCTCCCAAAACCAATCCTCATAAGGCTTAGTATGTTCATATTTCATATGCCCCATGTAAATATACATTAGTGCAGTTCTAGAGAAAAAAAAGTCGCTTTCAGCAGAAATTACCGTGATTTTTTTATCGCTTAACTTTCTAATGTGTCGTGAAGCAGTAATTCCAGAGACT
>JBFIEB010000489.1:0-1639 GCA_041603555.1 Vicingaceae bacterium | reverse complement strand
GATAGATGAAAAGTTTTATCGTTTTCATGACCATGTTAAATTGGCACATTATGCTAATGCGGCTTGCGATATAGAATTCGATTTTCCAATGGGATTCAAAGAGCTAGAAGGAATTCACTCAAGAACTGATTTTGATTTAAAACAACATGAAGAACATTCTGGTAAAAAATTACAATACTTTGATCCCGAACTAAACGAGAGTTATGTTCCTTATGTAGTAGAAACATCTGTTGGTTTAGACAGAACATTTTTAGCGATTTTATCGGCTGCTTATATAGAAGAAAAATTGGAAGATGGATCTGAAAGAACAGTTTTAAAACTACCTGCATTTTTAGCTCCCGTTAAAGTTGCAATCATGCCATTAACTCGTAAAGATGGTCTTCCCGAAAAAGCAAGAGAAATATTAAATACTTTAAAATATGACCTCAATTGTCAGTATGACGAAAAAGATTCTCCTGGGAAACGTTATAGAAGACAAGATGCCATTGGAACACCTTTTTGTATAATGGTTGATCATCAGACATTAGAGGATAATACTGTTACCATTCGTGATAGAGACAGCATGGAACAAGAACGTATTGCTATTGATAAGATTGAAGCTATCTTAAAGGATAAGTTGGATATTAGAAAAGTATTAAACTAAATCAAACCCAATATCTGTTCGATAATATTTTTTATCAAAATATACTCTCTCAGCATTTGCAAATGAATAGCTTAGTGCTTCTTTAATGTTATTTCCAAAAGAGGTTAGTGCTAATACTCTTCCTCCAGAAGTAACCGTATTTTCTCCATCTTTTTTAGTCCCTGCGTGAAAAGGAATACCATTTTCAATGGAATCAAATCCAGTCATTACTTTGCCTTTTTCATAAGCTTCAGGATAACCCCCAGAAACCAACATTACTGTAGTTGTCGTTCTTTCATCCACTTCAAATGATTTTTCATGAAGTGTTTGATTGGCAAGACCTTCAAATAAATCTAACAAATCAGATTTAATTCTTGGTATTACCACTTCTGTTTCTGGATCTCCCATTCTTACGTTGTATTCAACCACTGAAGGATTGCCATTATCATTCATCAACCCAATAAAAATAAATCCTTTATAATCGATACCATCAGCTTTTAATCCGGCAATAGTTGGTTTAACTACCAATTCTTCTACTTTTTGTAAATATGCCTCATCAGCAAATGGGACAGGAGATATAGCTCCCATGCCTCCGGTGTTCAACCCTGTATCTCCTTCACCAATTCTTTTGTAATCTTTAGCAGATGGTAAAATTTTATAACTTTCCCCATCTGTTAAGACAAACACCGACAATTCAATTCCTTTTAGAAATTCTTCTATTACAACTGTTGTTGAGGCTGCACCAAATTTTGCATCTACCACCATATTTTTAAGTTCTTCTTTGGCTTCTTCTAAGTTTTCTAAAATCAATACTCCTTTTCCGGCAGCTAATCCATCTGCTTTTAATACAAAAGGTGGTTGTAAGGTTTCTAAAAAAGTATAACCCTCTTCCAAATTGTCTTTTGTAAAGCTTTGGTATCGCGCTGTTGGAATTCCATGTTTTATCATAAATTTTTTGGAAAATTCTTTACTTCCTTCCAGTTCTGCCCCATCTTTTTTAGGACCAATTACACCAAT
>JBFIEB010000488.1:0-1643 GCA_041603555.1 Vicingaceae bacterium | reverse complement strand
TTGAAAACAATCTACCAAGGCATAACGCGAACCTGCACTTAAACCATTGTGAGTTAAAAGGTATGTTGTCGCTCCAATAGAATTCTGAACTACTAATAAATTACTTGAGGCGCCACCTCCATTATAAAGCATTCCAGTTCCGTTATTAATTACAGTCCAACCATTTGTGCATAATCCACTTACAGCCAAGCAACCCTGAGGTCCTGGTCCCACTTGAGCAAAATAAAATTCTTCTGTATTACCTGTTCCATTCACAATTACAGAAAAGCTACAGACAGGTTGGCTAAAAGTTAAGGTGATTGATTGTGCCGCATTGTTAATCCACCAAACAGGATTGACTCCATTGTAAGCAATATTATTGCATTGATATACAAAGTTATTTAAAGTTCCAATTCCGCCACCCAAAGTTGCAGTCACAGTTATTCCTGTAGCTGGGCTAAAATATGGGTAAGCGTTTGCCGGAACAACAGGTGCTGTTGCATAGTTTGATGCCGTGCAAGGTGATTGAGAAAAAGAACTAAATGAACTTAAAAGAACTACTGAAACAAGCAGTGTTTTCAGCTTATTGTTAACCTTTGGGATTATCATATTGACCTTTTGAATTATTTCTTACCCCCATTAGACGATTTTATTCAATTATAGTTGCCTTCTTTGTTATAAAAAGAACAACTAACATAAGGGTTAAAATTAATAGATAAAAAATCAATAATTTTTTAATTTAAGTTAAATTTGAAATGTTAATAACTAAAGAACAAAAGTTTATTACAAATTTGATAAAATCCTAAATTTCCCAACTATAAAGTAATTCTAATTTAATTCAATTTACAATTATGAATAGTTTAGTAATGGAAGTCCTTTATGCAAATCATCTCATTTGTCCTGAGTGTGGCGAAAAACAAAAAGTAGAAATGTCATCTTCAGAAAATACACTGATTTTTGAATGTTGCTCATGTAAAGAAATTATACAAACCACAGAAGATGAGTGTTGTGTTTATTGCCAATATGGAGAGGTCAAATGTCCATCACAACAAGTCAAGTGGAACTAGTTAATGCATAGATTATTTTTTTCATCTCATTTGATTGTTAAAAAACAATTATTTATTGAATAATATCCTATTTTTTTTTCGATGTATTATTGTTAATTTCGTTGGCGAAAACGATAGTTAATTACAATTTATTATTATAATGAAGATATTAGTATGTATAAGTAAAGCTCCTGATACTACTGCAAAAATTGCATTTACTGACGGCAACACAAAGTTTGATGAAAGTGGAGTTCAGTTTGTAGTAAATCCTTACGATGAATGGTTTGCTTTGGTAAAGGGTTTAGAATTAAAAGAAGCAAATGGAGGAACAGTAACTGTTCTTAATGTTGGTGGAGCAGATAATGATCCAATAATTAGGAAAGCATTAGCAATTGGTGCGGACGATGCAGTAAGAATTGAAGCAGAAGCTACGGATGCTTTATATGTTGCTAAGCAAATTGCTAACTATGCAAAAGTGGAAGCGTATGATGTGATTCTTGCTGGAAAGGAAACGATTGATTACAATGGTTCTCAAGTAGCAGGTATGGTTGCTGAATTAATGACTTTACCTTATGTTTCTTTAGCATCTAAATTAGATATGGATGGGGAGACAGCTAC
>JBFIEB010000487.1:0-1662 GCA_041603555.1 Vicingaceae bacterium | reverse complement strand
AACTCGTTATCCAATCAGGAACTTGATTGTCGTAAAGCTTTTTGGTTTCCAGAAAAACAGCTTTTTGTTTTAATGTTTTGCCAAACTTTTTTCTACCATCTATCTTTTTGTATTTATAGCAAAAAACCAATAGGGTGGTTGGAGTCGGATTTTCTAAATAAGATTCTAACTTATCTATCTCTCTATTTAAGTGTTGTGCTTCTTTTATAATAACTACATTATGATTAGCCATCATTGGAAAACGTTTCGCTTCACTTATTATAGTAGCTATATCACTTTCCTTTCCATATAGTATGGTTTGATTAAAATCTTTTTCAGTATCATCTAATACATTATTTTCAATGTAATCAGCAATTAAATCTATGTAATAAGTTTCTTCACCTGTTAAAAAATAGACAGGATGATAAACTTTATTTTTAAGATCTTTTAATATTTGATTGTGATCCATTAATCTTCAGAGTAAGAATACTTTAAGTGCTTAACACTTGTTCCATTATTTTTAATTTCTTCTAAAGATCTAATGCCTATTTCAATATGATCTTTCACAAAATTTTTGGTCACTTTTTCATCACTTTGATCTGTTTTTACACCTTCTGGTATCATCGGTTGATCAGAAACAAGCAATAGTGCTCCCATAGAAATACTGTTAGCAAAACCTGTTATAAAAAGTGTTGCCGTTTCCATGTCAATGGCCATCGCTCTAATTTCTCTTAAGTAATCTTTAAAATCTTCATCGTGCTCCCAAACTCTTCTGTTAGTAGTATAAACAGTTCCTGTCCAATAATCTTTTCCCGTTTCCCTTATTGTAGTAGAAACAGCACGTTGCAATGTAAACGCAGGAAGAGCTGGAACTTCTGGAGGGAAATAATCATCCGATGTTCCTTCTCCGCGAATAGCTGCTATTGGTAAAACAAAATCACCAATTTTGTTTTTCTTTTTTAAACCGCCACACTTACCTAAAAACAAACAAGCTTTAGGTTTAATGGCACTTAATAAATCCATAATAGTTGCAGCATTGGCACTACCCATGCTAAAATTAATAATGGTGATACCATTATGAGTAGCATTGGGCATTGCTTTATCTTTTCCATTAATTTCTACCCCATATAAATTGGCAAAAAATTCTACATAATTATTGAAGTTGGTCAATAAAATGTAACTCCCAAAATCTTCTAGTTTAGTACCAGTATACCTTGGCAACCAATTGTCTACTATTTCTTTTTTTGATATCATAAGTGTTTTTAATTGAGGTCTAAATTAACCAAGTTTATTTAAAAAGAATTGAGGGTAAATTAAAAAATTTAAAATTCTTCGATAAGTGAATAATTAAATAAATCTTTGTGAAAAAATAGCGTATGGAAAAATTTAAAGGTACAGGTGTAGCAATTGTTACTCCTTTTAATTCAGATAAAAGTATTGACTATAATTCGTTAGAAAAATTAGTTAACCATGTGATAGATAATGGTATTGATTATTTAGTGGTACAAGGAACTACTGGTGAATCTGTTACTTTGAATAAGGAAGAAAAGAAGGAAACTTTAGCTTTTATCCAAAAGGTAAACAATGGTCGTTTGCCAATTGTTTTAGGAATAGGAGGTAACTGCACAGCAACAGTTGTTAAAGCTTTTCAATCGACTGATTTAACTGGAGTTGATGCAATTT
>JBFIEB010000486.1:0-1662 GCA_041603555.1 Vicingaceae bacterium | reverse complement strand
TCTACACGATTATAATACTCTCTAATTAATGTTTTAGCCCTTTCTGCACTACCAGCCAAATCAAGCCAATACTTGTCAACAGCTCCTTTTTTGTTTTTTGAATCAATTAGAGCGGCATATTCTTTTTTAGTAGAAATGTAGCGCATAGGACCAATCATATTTTCTGGGCTTTGAACTTTAGGGAAATGTTCTTGAAAATTAAACAGAGTAGGCCCAGAGTTTACACTTTCTGATGCTTGGAAATGGTAAAGACCTTTGTTTTCAATCTGATAAGTTAGTGTATTTGATTCATCAAAATCTAACATTTTACTAAATTTTGGCTTAAATACGGTTGGCTTATTTAATTCTTCTGTTGAAAACGGAGGCTTTGCAATTGGTAATTCTGTACTATAATATTTTAATAAAATTGATTTCGCTGGATTTCCTTCGTTTTTAACAATATGAACACGGTCGTTATTGTTAAAGTGATTTTTAAAAACTACATTATTATTGGAATCGAGTAATAAATAGTTTTGAGGATGGTAGATGTTTACCCTATCCATAGAAACTCTATTCCTAATGTAATGATCACGAGTTAAATCATTAACGGTAACTTTTAAGTCATATAACTTATTAGTTGAAGTGGCTAAATTTATTACGCCATCTAAATTCTTTTTCTGTTTATTATTTCCATAGTCGGTGAAGAAAATAGAGGCACTATCAACTAGGGTTTCGTCTGCCTTATTGAATAATTCATATTTAATTAAAATGTTTGCGCTAAATGTTGTGTCACCTCTTTTCTTAGTATATAATATATTCTCTGAACTTAACCTAAAGTGCAGTTCAGTAAGGGTGTCGTTTTTATGAAAAATTTTATAATGGGGATCAATTAGATTCAATCCAGGCATATAAATTCCTGCTACATTTTTGTTAGTTGCAGCTTTCTCACCTGATTTGCATGAACCAAAAATAATAATAGTGGATAATATGATTATAATTTTATTCTTCAAGTTGATTTTCGTTTTCTTCAATATATTTTTGATCAATTTGTTTAGATGTTTTTGCGCCTAAGATTCTTATTTTTTCTGCTCTTCCAATTAAGTTTCCTGAACCTGTTTTTAATTTATTTACAGCATCATTATAAGCACTTTGCGAAGTGTTTATTCCTTTTTGTATTTTTTCCAAATCTTCAATAAATCCTACAAATTTATCATATAAAGAGCCACTTTGCCGAGCAATTTCTAATGCATTTTTGGTTTGTCTTTCTTGTTTCCATACTGAAGAAACGGTCTTTAATGTAGCTAGCAATGTAGTAGGGCTAACGATAACAATTTTTTTATCCCAAGCATAATTATAAATACTATTATCATTTTGTAAGGTAAAACTAAAGGAGGGTTCTGAAGGCATAAATAACAATACAAAATCAGGCGTATTAAGTCCAGGAATTTGGCTATAATCTTTTTTAGAAAGAATATCAATATGACTTTTTACAGATGCTATATGAGCTCTAATTTGAATCACTTTTTCAGTTTCATCATCACTTTCAATATAATTAGTATAAGCTGTAATAGATACTTTAGAATCTATAATTATTTGTTTGTCATCGGGCAGCTTAATAATAACATCTAATCGACTACCTCCACCTTCATGGTTCGTATAGTGGTCTTCCGTATTGTATTCTTC
>JBFIEB010000485.1:0-1662 GCA_041603555.1 Vicingaceae bacterium | reverse complement strand
CAAATGCGATTTGCATGCTATCATTATCATCAGGGTTTTGAATAGCTTGTTCATAAGCCAATATGGCTTGAATTTGCTCTGAATCTGAATTAAAAATAACCTGAGAGATGGTGAGCTTATCATCAAACTCAGGAGATTGGTCTAAAATGCCAATTTTAATGTCTTTGCGAAAAACTACATTACCAGAATCATACCCTTCTTTACTTGCTAAGATGTTTAAGAAAGTGGATTTACCTGTGCCATTTTTTGCTATAAAAGCTACCTTCTGACCCTTTTCTATGCCAAAAGTAATATCTTCAAAAAGCACTCTTACTCCGTAAGATTTTGTAAGATTTTCTACTGAAAGGTAATTCATTTTTGTTTTAGAACTCTTTCTAGTGCTAATGCTGCATTAGTGTATTCAGGACTTAATTTTAACGCTAATCCTAAATCCTTTTCTGCCTCGGAGATCATGTCTAATTGCTCATAGGACAAGCCTCTATTATAATAAGCATCTATGTAACCAGGTTCTATTTCAATTGCTTTGGTATAATTTTCTACCGCTACTTTATAATCTTTGAGATGCACCTGATGAATATAACCTAGATTGAAATAAGGTTCTCTATATTCGCCTATTTCTAGTATTTTTTGATAGGTAGCGATGGCCTCATCAAATTCACCATACATTTGGCAATTCATGGCATAAGCATAAAGTGCTTCTAAACTTTTAGGGTCTATTCTTAACGCATTTTTTAAATAATCTTTTGCCATATTGTTTGGCTCATTAAAATGTAATAAACCTAAATGGATGTAAGCATCATAATAATCATTCTCTTGTTCAACAGCAGTTTTAAAGCTAGAAATTGCCCTTAATGTATCTAGTTTTTCCTCGAAAATCATCCCTTTCAGATAATACGCTTCAGCACTATGGATTTGTCTTTTTAATACTGCATCGGCATAATCCATTGCTTGGTCATATTCTTTGGCAATAAGAGCCAACCAACCTAGCTCTATTCTTGCTGTAAGGTTATCATTATCAATCATCATACACTTGTCTAATGCGTCTTTTGATTCTTTTAATTTATTCTGTTTTTTCAAAAGCTCTGCCTTTAATAAATAATAGGCTGGCACTAATGAATCCACTTTAATGGCTCTATCCATATCATTAACAGCAGAGCCCAAATCATCATACTTCATGTATAATTTTGCCCTTCTGAGGTACAATGCAGGATTGTTAATGTCATTTTTCAACGCAGCATTTATTGCTTTGAATTCTTGTATTTGAAGAGTTGATGTTGAATCTACTGGATTTACTTCCACTTCAATATTATTTTTTGTATCGTTTCCACACGAAAACAATAAAATACAAGTACTGATAAAAAGAATCAATTTTTTCATAAACAAAAAAAGTCCTCTCGAAATTTCAAGAGGACTCAAAGTTAATTATTTATAATAAAGAATTAGTTGGAGGTTAAAACTTCTACAATTTTTTGCTCTAACTCTTCCGTTAACTCCGGATTGTCTAATATCAAATCTTTTACGGCATCTCTTCCCTGCCCTAATTTAGTATCACCATAACTAAACCAACTACCAGCTTTTTTAATAATATCGTGGTCAACCGCTAAATCAATGATTTCACCTACCTTAGAAATACCCCGCCCGTACATAATATCGAACTCTGCT
>JBFIEB010000484.1:0-1670 GCA_041603555.1 Vicingaceae bacterium | reverse complement strand
TTTTCTCGACAGATATTACTTGAGAAAATTGTCTCATTTTTTCAGCAGTAGCATCAGTTAAGGTTACAATAAACTTATCTGATTGCCCCTCAACAGTCCGAAGAACCTCTGTTGTAATTTTCTTTTTCTTTAAAGTGTGTTCATTAAAACCAGTTCCATCAGTTATTACATTATAATTAAACTGTGCATTCTCGTCAAAATAAGCCAGCTCATCATTAATCATGAGTTTAGTATCAATGATCTCTAATTTGTCACCAGGCAATCCAACACAGCGTTTAATATAGTTTTCTTTCTTATCCACAGGTCTTGCTTTTATAGTGTAGTGCTCATGAATGTATTTTCTAGCTTTGTCTAAAGAAACATTTAGCTCCAAGCTAGCATCCCTAACCATTTGTTCATAAATCCTCGCTTGCTCTTCGATAACCACAGTATCACCTGCAGGAAAATTAAACACAACACAATCATTACGCTGTACATCACCCATCTTTGGCAATTTCGCATAAGGAAATTTTAGCCACTCAACATAAGACTGATTACCTCCAACAATTGGCAACCACTCAGGAAAACTGTGATGCGTAAATGGAAAACTAAGGGGTGTATTCGGAACTCTTGCCCCATAGGCCATCTTATTAACAAAAAGAAAATCTCCTACCAATAATTTTTGTTCCATTGATGAAGTAGGAATGGTAAAGGCCTCTAGATAAAATCCTCTAATTAAGGTTGCCGCTACTACCGCAAATATAATAGCATCAGCCCATTCTCTTTTAAACGATTTTTTATACTTCGCGGCTGCTTCATATCCAATAAACTTTACATCCTCTTTAAAACCAATGTAAGGCAAGTAAATACCTGCAAAAACTACTCCCAAAAAATGTTCTTTAAAAGAGGTTTTACCCAATAATTTCATTAGCTCAACAATGATACCCATCCACACTACAAAACCTAAAAATGGAACATAATAAGTTATGGTCCATAGCCATGATTTTTTAACTGCTTTTACTGCTAAATAAGTACTGTAAAAAGGAACTAAGGCTTTCCATCCATCTATCCCTAGTTTTTCAAATATTTTATATAATCCAATGTGTGTCGCTATAAAATAAATTATAGACATGGTCATAAATGCACTAATACTAATTTCCATTGTTTTAAATATTTATCTTTTTTAACAAGATCCCGTCTTCCAACGAGATAGTTCAATTATCTATTTTGAAAAATCAAAATAGAATTTCACTAATTAAACAGCACGTCTTCCATGCTAAAAATACCTTTTTTATCCTTAATGTACTCCGCGGCAATAATTGCTCCCAAAGCGAATCCTTTACGGTTATTTGCAGTATGTTTTATTTCTATATCATCTATTTCTGATGAATAATTTATTTTGTGAGTTCCTGGTACATTTTCTGTTCGGTGAGAAACTATAGAAAGTTGGTTATGGGAGTGCGCATCACCCTTTACCCATAAATCTTTAGCATCGTTATTATCAATAATTCCTTCAGCTAACGTTATTGCTGTTCCGCTTGGAGCATCTAACTTTTCAGTATGATGCGTTTCCTCAATTTTAATTTCATAATCAGTATGGCTATTCATCATACTAGCTAAGGACTTGTTTAGTTTGAAGAAAAGATTAACACCTATACTACAGTTTGTAGCATGTAATAATGACCCATCAT
>JBFIEB010000483.1:0-1677 GCA_041603555.1 Vicingaceae bacterium | reverse complement strand
TTACACTGTTCAATTAAATGTGGAATTTCTTTTTTTAATTTAACAGATGTTTTACTATTAGTTAGCGCTTTTTCAAAAGTTTCAATGGCTAAGTCAAACTTATAATTTAGTGCATAAGCCTTCCCTAAATAATAACCTACATCAGGTGTTTTGGATTTTTTTTTGTAAACGGTCTCTATATACTCTATGGCTTTTTCCGGTGTAATTGTTAAGTTTAAATAACAAACACCTATTTTAAGTTGATATTCGTAAACTTTCGGGTTTTCAGACATTAAAATTTCATAGAGAGGTAATGCGTCATAATAATTACCCCCATTATAAAAACTTTCAGCATCTATATAATTGTACTCTTTTCCTCTAGATTCATATTGTCCGAAAATAGAACCCGATGTAAAGAATAACATCAAAACAAACGGATAATAAAAATGCAAGTGTCTTGTCATAAATATAACTTATAATTCATTAAAGCTAACCAAATATACGTAAAAACGCAAAAAATTAGTTGGCTACCTTCCCATTTAAAATAACCGTTTTAACAGGGTTATTCCCAAAAGAATAAGGTACAAAAGCAATAGATGGAATTTCGTTTGTAATGAATAAGTTTGCCTTCTTCCCCTTAGCAATACTTCCATGAGTTTTAGATAAGCCCATTGCATATGCAGCATTAATCGTTGAAGCATTGACAACCTCTTCTGGAGTCATTTTATAATTTATACAAGCCAGAGATAAAACAAAAGGAATATTTCCTGATGGTGTAGAACCTGGATTAAAATCAGACGCTAAAGAAACAGGCAGACCACTATCTATCAATCTTCTTGCCGGGGCATATGGTATTCCTAAAAAGAAAGAACATGATGGCAACAAGGTTGGCATTACATCAGATTTTATTAAACCCTGAATATCTTGTTCTTCCATTACCTCAAGGTGATCAACTGAAAGCGCTTTGTTTTTAATTCCTACCTGAATTCCTCCAATAGAAGTAAATTGATTGGTATGAATTTTAGGTCTTAATCCAGCGGTAATTCCTGCCTGTAAAATAACATCAGTTTCTTCCGGAGTGTAGTAATTTGTTTCACAAAACACATCAATATAATCAGCTAAACTTTCACTTTTGATAATAGGAATCATCTCATTGATAATCAAATTAATATATTCTTTTCTTTTTTCTTTATATTTGGTTGGAATAGCATGAGCACCGAGAAAATTAGCTTTAATTTCAAGTTCGCTTTTGGCTGCCAATTTCTTGATTACACGAAGCATTTTAATTTCACCTTCCACGCTTAATCCGTAACCACTTTTTATTTCAACAGCTCCTGTTCCAGTTCTTTTAATTTCTTCTAATCTTTCCCATGCACTTTTAAACAAATCATCTTCAGATGTGCTTTGAAGTTTCTTAGCCGAGTTTAATATTCCTCCACCTTTTTGAGCAATTTCTTGATAAGTTAAACCACTAATTCTATCTACAAACTCCCCTTCTCTACTCGCAGCATACACCAAGTGTGTATGAGAATCACAAAAAGAAGGAAACACCATCTGTCCAGTTGCATCTATCACTTCTAAACCAGCCTCATCAGTAATTTCAGAAAAGTGATTCATCTCACCAAAACCAACAATTAAGTCATCTTCTATCGCTATCCAAGCATTTTTTAGCGTTGGTAAGTTTCTCATTTCACTACC
>JBFIEB010000482.1:0-1679 GCA_041603555.1 Vicingaceae bacterium | reverse complement strand
GATTTTTTAGAACAATTCCCAAGGTTTAAATACTATGCCTTTAATACAGAGGATACTATAGTATCAGTAATAAAGGAGATTGTGCATAAAGATATGGACTGGCGCTATAATTTTGAGTATCATTTTTTGAGTAATGCTGAAAAACAATTTGCTAAACGGATGGCAAAGCGATTAAATGGATACGATAAATATGATGTTGCAGCTTCAATGACAGGTTTTTCAAATAGTTTTTTATATGAAACAGTATATGCTCCTTTGTTTGTAATTAATGACACAATAAACATTTTTGATCACTATAAAAAGAAGATATGGAAGTTTGTGGATGATACAGTTGAAACAGGAGAAGTTCCTTTTACTTACCATATGCCTGAAAAGAAGAATTCTTGGAAAAAACAGCTAATAATGGACGAGGTAAACGGAAAGATTTATGGAGTATTTTTAATAAATGGCTATTACTACTTAAAAGAGATAGACTCTAATTCAGGTAAAATAATAAATGAAAAAAAGTTAAGCTTTCAGTTTGTTTCTAAATTAAAAATAAAAGATGGCTATATATATTATACATATAAGCCTGGGGAAACTTTACAGAAGAAGTTCTTATATAAAGAAAGGTTTTAAAAATTCCATAACATATCCGATAAATTATGTTATTTTTTCGATGAAACTATAAAAAAGTTCGATTAAATTTCGTTTTGTCGATAAAAGGTGTATATTTGTAGACGAATTTAATATTAATTCAATATGATAGTATTGTTTATAATAATAGCAGCAATTTTAGGAGTTGTGCTCTTTTTAAGAGGAGAGGGTGATAGTTACGGAAAAGGTAATGCTGGTCGTACAGAAAAAAAGAGAGTTAATGTTTCTGACAAAAACTTCTTTTTATAAGTAAGAATATCCCTTAATACCATAGATAAGTTTTATGTTAACGAAAGCCCCCTGAAGAAATTCTTCAGGGGGCTTTCACCTATCTAAACTAACTATACTATTTATTTACCTTAACTAATATTAAATTCATTTGTTCTATTTGGGTTAAAAGCTCTAAATATATTTCCATATTACCATCCAACATCATTTGTTTTGCTTCTGCCTTTAATTTTAAATATCTTTTTCTAAGTTCTAACATTGCGTAAGTTTTTATTTGGAAAAGGGATATTCAATTTACGTGCCAATTTTTTTTAAATTGCAATCAGAATGTTAAAAAAGGTTAAAAGAGATATCTGCATAACAAAATGGTATAGAATTCGTATCTTTGGTGGCAGTTTATGATTAAAAAAGTAACATATTTTATTATTGCAACAGTAGTGTCAGCTAATGTCTATGGACAAACAAAGACCAGTGAGAGTGATGATTATTTGTTGGAAGGAGATGATTATGTTCTTCCTGCAGATTCTATAAAAGTAAAAGACAAATTGCATTATGGTTTTGAAATGGGAGCTGGTTTTGGTTACTCCAATACTTATGGAAATTATTTTGGAACTTATTATAAGCCAACTATAAGTTATGATGTCTCACCAAAATTTTCTATAAATACAGGTATTACTTATGTTAATAGCTCTGTTGATAATTTACCTGTTGTTTCTGATTATACGTATCAGTTATTTTCAGGTAACATTTCTCAGTATTACGCATTCGTTGGAGGACAATATAAGGTAACGGATAAATTGTCAGTTGGAGGGTCT
>JBFIEB010000481.1:0-1699 GCA_041603555.1 Vicingaceae bacterium | reverse complement strand
GCATGAATAAATTCAAACACAGCCAGAATAATGATAAAGAACATTGAAAAATATACAATTTGAACATGGTTAGCAGCAATAGCCAAGCATAAGAACAAACTGGTTAGAATACCACCAAGCAGGAGCTGTTTTCTATAAGCGTAGTAGATAGAAGCAATTAACGGGGGGATATAGGAAATGGTAAATAATTTAGTAGAATGACTGGCTTCTATAGACAGTAAAAACCAAGTGGATAATCCAAAGCCTATGGCACCTATTAAACTGAGCTCATAGCGCAAGCCAAATAAACTCAAGCAAATGTACAATCCAAGCATGAGGGCAAACATCATACTCATATTTATCCCCATTGCTTTGCGGTAAAGTTCTACCTTTCTTACTAGATTAGATTTTACATTATAGGCAATTTGGAATAAAGGCATTCCAGAAAAAATTCTTGAGCTCCATAATATAGTTTCTCCTTTTTCTTGATAATCCCTTGCTTCTTTAGATGCAGCAACAGCACTGATGCCATCATGACTAGGAATTTTTTTATTTTGAGTTTCAGGGTAAAAATAAACTACACAAAGTATAAATAGTACTAAAATTGCTCCAATGTGTTTTAATGAGTTCTTTACCAATAAATTATCCATAGTTTAAGTATAAATGCAAGTTAAAAATAATGAGATAAAATGATTTATTATAATTTCTTGGCTTTATTCCAATATATATCCATTTCATCTAATGACATTTCATTCAGTATTTTCCCTTCTTTTTTGGTTTCAGCCTCCATATACTGAAATCGTTTAATGAATTTTTTGTTTGTTTTTTCTAAAGCATCTTCAGGGTTTATATTTAAAAACCGACCATAATTGATGAGTGAAAAAAGTAAGTCACCAAATTCATCTTCAATTTTATCACTATTGTTATTCGCCTCTACCTTAAATTCTTCTAACTCCTCCTCAACTTTATCCCAAACCTGATCTTTATTGTCCCAGTCAAATCCAATTCCTCTAGCTTTATCTTGAATTCTAACTGCTTTTATTAAAGCAGGAAGAGATTTTGGAACTCCTTCTAAAACAGATTTTTTACCTTCTTTTAATTTTAGTCTTTCCCAATTTGCTTTTACCTCTTCCTCATTTTCTACTTCAACGTTCCCATATATATGAGGATGTCTGTGAATTAATTTGTCACAAATGGAATTTAAAACATCCGTAATGTCAAACGCCTTGCTTTCAGACCCTATTTTAGCATAAAATATAAGATGCAACATTAAATCACCTAGTTCATTTTTAATTTCACTCAAGTCATTCTCAATAATGGCATCAGTTAGCTCATATGTCTCTTCTATGGTTAAATGCCTTAGGCTTTGCATAGTTTGCTTTTTATCCCAAGGGCATTTTTCTCTTAGATCATCCATAATGTTTAATAACCTTTCAAAAGCAACTAGTTTTTCATTCATTGTAACAGCCAATTTTTATCCTAAATTTGTTTTGTGATAAAAGTACACCATAAATATCGATTATTAATTGGCTGCCTTTTTCTTTTTCTAAGTGGAATTTCGCAAGACACTATTCGTTCTTTTGGAGCTAAAATAAGCTACCATAGTGGTTCAATTTTACCTCATAGAAAAGAGGTGACTGAAATTGTTGAAGGTCATACTAAAGCTATTGAGCTATCTTTCTATAAATCTACTTTAGGAAGAAAAGAATGGCAGCAAATT
>JBFIEB010000480.1:0-1705 GCA_041603555.1 Vicingaceae bacterium | reverse complement strand
GGTTGGTGAATTAAACCAGCAACTATCTATGTATAGATTACTTATTGTTGATGCTTTGATAGGAATTAAATAACTATTAATAAGCGTGTCAGGTTTAATATTGACAAAATCGGCAGTAGATTTCTGAAAATCAGAAAAGAGATAAAACGATTTATTATCAATTTCGGATGAGTTTATAGCATCTCTGTTTCTTGAATAAACGTTAGAAAGTTGCCTACTAGTAGAAGAGATTGCTACTTCTTCAATTTTATCAATGGCTTCTTCATTACTTAATAATCGTTGGTCTCCGACATTAAAATTATTAGTGATTACTATAAATTTATCTGTAGCCCGATAAGAACTAACAACATCTATGGCCTTTGTTTTAGCTTCATTTAGTAGGGAGCCATTTTCTCCAGTACTTTCCATACTGAAGGAATTATCAATGTATAACCCAATAATGTTATTTTGGTTGGTTACATCGGCATCTGATGAAGGAATAAAGGGTTGAGCAAAAGCAAACACTAAAAATGTGATGGCTAAAATTCTACTCAGCAAAATTAAGATGTGTTTTAGCTTTGATTTAGATTGCGTTTCTTGTTGAACTTCCTTTAGAAACTCAACATTGGAGAAATAAATCTTTTTAAATTTCCTAAAATTGAATAAATGAATGATGATAGGAATCGCGATTGCGAATAGTGCGTAGAGGAACTCTGGATAAGCAAATTTCATTAAAGCACAAAAGTAGGAAAACTAATTAAGTTAATGGTAAAAAAACTTAACGACTCTATTTCCTTAAATTTACGATTATCAAGATGCAATGAAAAAAGCTTATGTTATAACTATATTGCTAATGTTTGGATCATTGGACCAAACATTTTCACAATCCTTTAATGTTAGGAGCATTTTTAATTCAGGAAC
This sequence comes from Vicingaceae bacterium, assembly GCA_041603555.1. Lineage (GTDB taxonomy): Bacteria > Bacteroidota > Bacteroidia > Flavobacteriales_E > Vicingaceae. Next base: position 805 of record JBFIEB010000480.1, on the reverse strand, counting down.
AACTGTAGGAATTGAGTATTTAACCCCTTCATCGGTAAATGATTCTATCAATTTTCAATTAACCAAATACAAAATAGAGTTTGTAAAAGTATTAAGAACAAAAGAAGTTGATTTAGAAGAATTTGATATGGAAAATAGTAAGGCAAAAGCTAACCAGCTTTTTTTAGCTTCAAAATTCAGTATTGCTAAGCCTAATTTTTCGAACGATAATTTGGCAGATATATATAGAGCTGAATTTGAATTAACCTATATATCTGCAAGTAAAAGAAGAGGGTTGTGGTTGCATGCTTTTAATGTTTCTGCAGCTGAGAGTGAAGAATCATTTAAATCTAATTTGTCTCCTAATTTTAGAGCTTTTTCGGTTTATATTCACGTCAAAAATTTAAATTTTATTCCATTTATCGGACCTGGTATTTCAGTTAACCAAGGTAGGTTTTATGCGCTACCTGTTTTTGGTTTTAGAGCCAAAATAACGCCTCAATTGGCAGCTGAATTTATTGTGCCAGTACACGTCAAATTAAAATATGATTTAGCTAATAAGGTAGAGTTTGAACTCGCTACTTATTATAGTGCAATTAACGCCATCTATAGAGAGGGCTCTAACTATAGAGGAAATGATAATACTCTAAATTTGCAGCAATTAAAAAGTTATTTCGCTATTAATACGAAGATGAGTAAGTTTTCTAAAATTAAACTTGAATTGGGATATGCTTTTTATCAAGAAATAGATGCATTATCTACAGATTATTCTCAAACCATATCTCCAATGCCTTTCTTTAATGTTTCATTTAATTATAATTTTGGG
>JBFIEB010000479.1:0-1706 GCA_041603555.1 Vicingaceae bacterium | reverse complement strand
GCCATATCTTAAACTATAATATGAATGACAGTTAATAATCATTGTCTTCTATGTGCTGGGATTACTGGTGGTTCTCCTGTAAAAGAATTCATTCTTCCAAAACCTCTTGTCCCCAACCCTGCTGCCCTTAGTACCTTTTTCATTCCGTAACGGTTTCTCATATTATCCATAGCATGATAGAGATTGATAAGCTCTTCAGTATCTTGAAATAAATCTATTTGATAACCACCTTCAACAAAATGAGATAAGCGAACTCCAATTAATCTTGCCCTAACCCTTCTATTATATAGCTCCTTAAATAATTCTTTTGCGGTATCAATTAAAGTATGGTCGCATGATGTGTAGGGTATTCGTTTTTGTTTGGTATAAGTTTGAAAATCGGAATACCTCACTTTTACAGCGATACAGGAAGTTAGTTTGTGTCCATTACGCAATTGAAAAGCAAGGTTTTCAGTCATAGCAATAATTATATTATTTAGCTTCATTACATCCGTACTATCTCTTTCAAAAGTGATTTCAGAACTGATGGATTTTCTTTCATGGTAAGCGATAACAGGCGAATTATCAATCCCATTACATTTTTTCCAAATACTAACACCATTCTTCCCCAATACTCTATCCATAACTTCAAGCGGCATTTCTTGTACCGTCTTAACATATTCTATCCCCATATTTCTTAGGTTCAGAAAAGTCTTCTCTCCAACCATTGGAATTTTCTTAATGGACAAAGGGGCAAGAAATGGTTTTTCTAACCCAGTCTTAATATGGATATATCCATTTGGTTTTGCTTGACCTGTTCCAACTTTTGATACTGTTTTATTACTTGACATACCAAAAGAAATTGGCAACCCTGTTTCTCTAATAATTTTATGACGCAATTCTGTTGCCCATTGATAAGTGCTAAAAAATTGATCCATTCCAGTAGCATCAATATAAAACTCGTCAATGGAACTTTTCTCATAAAGTGGAGCTTCCTCTTTTATAACATCTGTTACCAAATGAGAGTATTTACTGTAGACTCCACTATCTCCTCTGAGGATTATTGCTTCAGGGCAAAGTCTTCTTGCTAATCGCATGGGCATAGCAGAATGAACACCGAATTTCCTTGCTTCATAACTACAAGCTGCCACAACACCTCTATCAGATGTGCCACCAATAAGTACAGGTTTGCCATTTAACTTTGAGTTAATTAACCTTTCACAGGAGACAAAGAATGTATCCAAATCCATATGTATAATGGCTCTATTGATCATTGTATTAAAGAAATTAAAAGAGTTGTAAAAAAACTTTTCACAAATATACTACAATTTGTAGATATCTTGACTTATATTTGTAGTTTTACAAATAAGACCAATTTACACTTGAATTACGCAATAGTAGATATAGAAACATCAGGCTTCGGAGGAACTGAAAACAAGATAACTGAGATTTCTATTTTTATTCATGATGGCAAAAAAGTGATTAACGAATTCACTTCATTAGTTAATCCAGAACACGAATTAGGTTATCGAATTACCAACTTTACTGGCATAACCAACTCAATGGTAAAGAAAGCACCTAAGTTTTTTGAAATAGCTAAAGAAGTACAAAAGATTACCAAAGACTGTGTTTTTGTAGCTCACTCAGTGAACTTTGATTATTATTTTATCCGCAAAGAGTTTAAAGAATTAGGTGGGGAATTTAAACGAAAGAAACTTTGTACTGTT
>JBFIEB010000478.1:0-1715 GCA_041603555.1 Vicingaceae bacterium | reverse complement strand
TTTTAATTATGACCTTGGTAAGGAAAGTATTAAAGCAAGTACTCAAAAAGCAGTCTCACAAATTGATATGAAACTGAAAGGCAAAACTGATGGAAAAGTAAGGGTTAAAAATAATGGTAAGGGCATCATTTATGCTAGAGTTACGCTTGAAGGAATTCCAGAAACGGGAGATCAATCTTCTGCTTCTAATAACTTAAGTATGAGAATTCGATATTTAAACATGAAGGGTAATGAAATAGATGTTTCGATGCTCGATCAAGGAACAGACTTTATTGCGGAGGTAAAAGTGACTAACCCTGGTATTTTAGGTCACTATAAAGAAATGGCGTTAACACAAATATTCCCATCCGGTTGGGAAATACATAACACTAGAATGGATGGTTTTACCAGTGTACATTCAGCTGATATCCCTACTTATCAGGATATTAGAGATGATAGGGTTTACAGCTATTTTGATTTAGGAAAAAACAAAACCAAAACTTTTGGTATTTTGCTTAATGCAGCATACCTTGGTAAGTTTTACTTACCAACTGTTTACTGTTCTGCAATGTATGACAATAAAATAAATGCAAGAAATCCTGGAAAATGGGTTGAAGTTATTAAACCAGGAGACGAATTAAATTGATTAATATGAAAAAATTAGTTTACACCTCATTAGTAGTAATCGGATTAGTACTAATGGCCTGCCCTTATGAAGGAAAAGTTGAATTAAACAACTATGAAGAATCGCTCAAATTAGATAAAAAACTAATTGATGAGTGGGTATCTTTTAATGAAGAAGGCGGAAGAGAAGAATTGGTAATTATTAAAATTGACAAAGCTGTTTTTCAAGTATCTCATAAACAATTTAGTAAGGGAAGTAAGCTTGATTCTAGAGATGTTTATAGAGCCTATGCCACTGACATAGGAGGTATAAACATTTTTAATATAGAAACAAAAGACAATAAGTACCTCTACTGCAAATATGGCTGGACAGGTAAAAATGAATTCTATATTCAATTTATTAAACAAGAATACATGGAGGCCAACTTTAAGGAAGACCCTGTTTCCACAGAAAACCTAAGAGCCTTTATTACTGAACATGTAAACAAAGAAGAGTTATTCGATGCAAAATTAGAATTCTACAGGAAATTTTCACCAGAATATGATAAGGTGAAAATTTACATGAAAAAATCAGGATTTTAGTATTCTCTTACTTTTTCTTAGCAGCTTCTTTTTGCTCCTTTTTTAAGTTTTTGGCGTATTTAACGTCAAAATCAAAAGAGCCTTCATCTTTTTTGTATTGTATTAATGCCGAAGGATAATCTTCATCCAACCCTTCTATTCCATCTTTTTCGGCAACAAGTTCCATAACGAACAAAAATGGTTCAGCTCCTTTATCCCCTTCAAAAGTAGAAATGGCTATTCTTTTAGGAATAAACCCTTCTTTTACCAGTTCTAAAGTATAATAGGTTTCTAATTTTAGGTCATAATCAAAGCTTTTCGACCATTTTTTAGAAGATAGCTTCTCATTTCCTTGGTAAAGGTTCACTTCTACATCTTTAAGCTTTTTTTCATCTACATCTACTAAATAACCCGTAAAGCTTACTTGAGCGCTAATTGAATAGCTGATAAGCATTAATGGCACTAATAATCCTCTAAATAGTTTCATATCCTTTAGTTTTAAGAGTGTAGACTCTTAAACGAGCACAAAAGAGAAAAGGTTACGTTTTTTT
>JBFIEB010000477.1:0-1716 GCA_041603555.1 Vicingaceae bacterium | reverse complement strand
TCGCGATTTACGGGTATTAAATTTCTTGAACTTATCTCCTTTAGGGTTAAGTCTTTTATTCGAGCCTAATTTATAAACCACTCCAAACGAATACTGTGTATAATTTGCAGGTGTTGCAATCAATTTACCTGTTAAACCAAATTTCCCCATTGCCTCAAGGTTAATGCCCCATCCCTTGTATACCCATGCGTGCATACCAAAGCCAACATTAAGGGTTGGAGAAGGCCCTACCTTATCGGTGTTTCTCAAGGTAAATCCTAGTTCTAATGCACCATAAGTATCAAAAACTTCATTGGAAAAGTTAAACCATTCAGTATTAATGTCATACAATTTACAAAAGTTGTAACGTGCACCTAAATCAAAAGCCAAAAAAGTAGAGGTTATACCAGGCTCACTATTGATTGTTTTAGCACCATTGTATTGGTTATAGGTTCCTTTAAAAACAAACCAAAACCCATTTTGGTATTCTTTCTCAACTCTAATGGAGGCTGGATACGATTTCATATTCCAAGCTTCACCTACTGTAAAAATCCTGCCAGGACTTCCATTGTCATCTACAATGTTCCATCCTGCTCCAAAAATCCATGAGCTGGTACGTAAGGTTTCAAAAAAACTACTTTGACCATTTACTTGTGCTACAGAAGTAAAAAGAAGTAAGGAGACAAGAATGATTTTACAGTTTTTCATGGTATCCAAATTAATTTGTTTGCGAAAGTACCAAGATTTTGATAATATAACAACAGAATAGTTAGATTAAAAAAAGCCATCAGTAGTTTTACTGATGGCAATAAATTTATTAGAATTAGATTATCCCTGGTTATTCAAACCGCTTTTGTTTCTCTAGTCCATTATCAGATTGTAACCGATAAATAACGCTAAACGTGTATTGAACATAATTTGCAGGAGTAGTCCAAAAATCAGATATTCCTAGTTTTCCAGTGGCATCTACATTCATACCCCATCCTTTCCAAATTACTACGTTCATTCCAAAGCCAAAATTAGCAGTAGGTGTGTTTTGAACTTGTCTTGTGTCTCTTGTTGTATATCCTGCACCAATATGAATGTATGGATCAAAAACCTGGTGAGAAAAATTAAAGACACGTTCGTTCATGTCATATATGGTCATCAAACCAAATTTACCTCCCACATCAAAAGCAGTCACGGTAGAATTATGAATTACAGCACTGTCTCCTTTAAAAGGATCAGAATTAATGTCCTTTCTTCCTTCATATTTATTATAGCTGGCAGCGACTACAAAGCTCATTCCATATCCCAAAAATTTTTCAATTCTTAACGCTGTAGGATAAGGTAAGGCATTCATCGAGTGATGTAAATCAAAATCACTCATACCGGGTTTCCCATTATCATCAATAACATTCCAGCCTAAACCAAATACCCAAGGATTTTCTTGTGCTTGTGCTTGGCCCAACACTGATACCATTAGTACAATAGCAAAAATTATGTTAAATTTTTTCATAATTACTTTAGCTTATATTCTATATACTTAAAAAGAATAATTTGCTAAGATAAAAAGAAAATGCACATAAACCCTATAAAAAAAGAAAAAACCACTATTTTGTTGAGTCTAAAAAGACCATGAAATCACTTAAAAAGAGCAAGTTTAAATTGCTTGCTCTTTTCTCGGTTAAGAAATTGCTTAGTACTCGGGAGGAGACTCGAACTCCCACGTCTTTCGACACACGCCCCTCAAGCGTG
>JBFIEB010000476.1:0-1723 GCA_041603555.1 Vicingaceae bacterium | reverse complement strand
TTAGGATGTATCACAGAAGCACCATAATACGCCAATTCAACAGCCTCATGATAGGAGATATTATCCAATTTTTTAGTCTCATCAAACCACTTTGGGTCAGCATTTAACATACCTGGAACATCTTTCCATATAGTTACGCTCTCTGCGTTTAAACAATGGGCTAAAATCCCGGCACTAAAGTCAGAACCCTCCCTTCCTAATGTTGTGGTAAATAACTCCGAGCTAGAGCCAATAAATCCTTGAGTAATAACAATGTTTTGTTCTTTACTTGAAAAGTTGATCTCTTTTTGAGCAAACTTTTCACTCAGCTCCCAATCTACTTTGGCATTCCGATACGTATTATCAGTTTGAATAACATTTCTTACATCGAGCCAATTATTATTGATGTTAATATTGTTTAGATAAGCACTCACAATTTTGGTAGATAGTAATTCTCCGATAGAGACAATCTGGTCGTAAACATAGTCATATTCACGTTTGGGTTCATCTTCTATTTCCCATTCTATTTCAACAAAGGTATTGTGTATGTCATTAAATATAGCGTGATTTTTATCTTCAAAAAGATCATTTAAAATATCAAGATGGTAATTTTTAACCAGTTCTAAATAATTTTGGGTTTTACCGTCTTGGTCAATGTAAGATTGTACTACCTTTTCTAATTCATTCGTTGTTTTTCCCATTGCAGAAATAACAACTATCAAATTATCATCAAATAATTTAATAACATTGCCAAGGTTTTTTACTGCATTGGCATCTTTTACTGAAGCTCCTCCGAATTTAAATACTTTCATTCTTCAAACCGTATTTTTCCATTTAACCACTCACTATCCATCTCTGCATTAAATTTCTTGTAAAATTTAAGGGCAGGTTCATTCCAATCCAGCACTTGCCAATTCATTAACTTGGCATTCATTTCTTTAGCTGCCTTTATAGTTTCCTCAAACAAAAATTGACCTATTTTATTTCCTCTAAATTCTTCTTTTACAACAAAGTCTTCAAGGTATAAACATTTTCCTTTCCATGTAGAATAGCGAATGTAATAAAAGGACATCCCCACTATTCCGTTTTCATTTTCAGCTAAAATAATCCAGTACAGCGGATTTTTACCAAAGCCATCAACCTCTAATTCTTCTATAGTAATGGTTACTTCTTCTGGCGCTTTTTCATATAAAGCTAACTCTTTTACCAAATCTAAAACTTCTGGCAAATCATTTTTAGTGGCTGGTCTAATTGAAAAATCCATGAAATAGAGGTAATCTAAAAATCTAGTTTAAGGATATTGTTTATCGTATAATTTTCTGGGTCAGGTAAATATGCTTTAGCTTCTTCGATATCTTTAACCGTTAACGCTTCAAAGCTACTCATAGTCGATTTTATTTCCTGACTTTCCATGTCTACTAACCTTGGTGTAATAATACCTTCCTCATTGGCAATATCTTTCATAGATAATGCTTTATATTCACCTGTAGGTGTTGTTATTGCTATGCATTTTGATTCGCCTTTATCATAAAGTTCCTTTACTGCATAACCAAGGTTAGTACAGAATCTCAAATCATAAGCTGTTGGGTCAATACACCTTAATGTATAACCCAATTCTACTGGGCGGCATTTAAACTTTAAATCTAATTTTTTAAGTTCTATTCCTAATAATTCGTTAAAGAGGTGAGCTTTACTGACTAATCCCAATTCCGGATGACCATGGTCATCATAAGAGAAATTTATT
>JBFIEB010000475.1:0-1723 GCA_041603555.1 Vicingaceae bacterium | reverse complement strand
TCACTAGTTCGTTTTGTATAAAGATTATCCCAGTAGTTTTAAGTAACCAATTACCCCTACCCTAGTTTACAATTGTTGTTGTTTAAAATGTGGCAAAGTTTTAGCTATATTTGATTTTTTTTAAACTATGCATTTTCGGATAGCCATCCTTAGTACATTTTTAACATGGTCAGTTTGTTCAATAGGGCAAATAGATATGGATTTACTTAACCAGTATAAAGGCAGGTATTTGGGAGATTATTCATATTGGTTAACCTGTAACAACGACAGTAACCTATACCGTAATGATACGGTTATATTCACTGCAAATTATCCCATATGCGATGAATCATTTGGTCTTGAATTTAAAAAATCGAAAATAAAATCGGTTGGAGGATACAATGAAGTCTATCGGTTAGTTTATCCGAAAAAGATTGCCAAATTCTATAAAGAAGAGGAGCATTGGTATTTAAGATTATTGGTTATTCCTGGTACAATTAAAATATTTAAATTAATAGAACTATCTAAAGAACCCAAACTAAAAGGAAGCAAATTTGCCTATGAAACATTTCAATACAAAATGGTTTTTGTTGTTGTTAAAAATAATTAAAGTTCTTCCTGATAATAGAAGGAGGAATAATAGCTCTTGTCTTTTCTGATATAAACTCCGCTTTTTACTACACTAATTAAATAAAGGCTACTGCCCTTAGTACAATAGTAATGCTCAAAAATACCTACTTCATTTTCTTGTATGTATTTCTTTTTAATTTGAAATAAATAGGCTCCAGTAATGTTATTTACCATAATTGCTTTTTTGTCAAAATAAATATTGTTTTTTTCAATGATACTGATGGGCTTTTCTATTGTATCGTTAAGAAATTGTTTATGGTTAAATTTAAGCGTAGTTGGTGGAGTAATCAATGAATCGAAGTTGGCAATGGGTAGCTCTTCATTTAGATTAACCTGTAATAGTCTTAGCTGATGCTCTGCTGAAATTTTTTGCCCAAAGCCATAGCCTCCAACTAGTAGTGCAACCATTATGATGATGAGTTTTTTCACTCTACTAATTTACCCAATAATCTGAACTCTTGGAATTTTAAATTAATAGGCATTAAAAAAGCCTCAACAATGTTGAGGCTTTATCTTTTATCTTTTTGTTGGCTTAGCCTCCAAAATCATCAAATCTTATATTTTCGTCTGGAATACCAAAGTCCTCACCCATTTTTTGAACAGCAACATTCATCATAGGCGGCCCACAGAAATACAATTCTATTTCTTCTGGTTCTTCATGTTTATTTAAATATTCATCTATAACTACTTGATGAACAAATCCAGTAAACCCATCTCCTTCAGGATCATTAATATCTTTTTTATTTACCCACTTATCCGATTCTAAAGCATCTGAAAGTACTAGGTAAAATTTAAAGTTTGGAAATTCTTTTTCCAAATCTCTAAAATAATGGATGTAAAATAATTCAGCTCTGGATCTTCCTCCATACCAAAAGGTTACTTTCCTATTCGTTTTTATAGTTTTAAACAACTCATACAAGTGCGATCGCATAGGCGCCATCCCTGCTCCACCACCTACATAAAGCATTTCAGCATCAGAATCGTTAATAAAGAACTCTCCATAAGGCCCAGAAATGGTTACTTCATCACCCGGTTTTTGATTAAAGATATATGATGACACTACACCAGGGTTAACATCCATCCAAGTATTCTTATCTCTATCCCATGGCGGTGC
>JBFIEB010000474.1:0-1724 GCA_041603555.1 Vicingaceae bacterium | reverse complement strand
CTCCAAACATTGCTCCACCATCTAATTTAAAGTAACCGGTGTTTAAAGGATATATTTTCATACTGCTAGTTTTAAATAACACATCCAAGTTACCAATTTTGAAATAACATTAGCCTGTTGAAAATTGAATTTTTAAAAAGACAAACTAAGTTAATGTTTCCTTAAGTTAGTAGTATGAAACGAGCATACTAAAGGTTTTTTATTTAGGAGGTTGATAATTCGCGAGTTACATGTGACAATTAAACAATAGAAAAGACACATGAAAGTACATTTTATTGCAATAGGCGGAAGTGCTATGCATAATTTAGCGATTGCTTTACACAAAAAAGGATTTAACGTAACTGGTTCTGACGATGAAATTTTTGAACCCAGTAAAAGTAGAATAGCTAAATATGGCTTATTGCCAAAAGAATTTGGCTGGGATGAAAGTAGAATAACCTCGGATATTGATGCTATTATTTTAGGAATGCACGCTCGAATAGATAATCCGGAATTGATAAAAGCTCAAGAATTAGGAGTAAAAGTTTATTCTTATCCAGAATATATCTATGAGCAGTCTAAAGATAAGGTTAGGGTTGTAATAGGAGGAAGTCACGGAAAAACATCCATTACTTCTATGGTGCTTCATGTATTGGATAAGTGCAATAAGAAATTTGACTATATGGTTGGAGCCCAGTTGGAAGGTTTTGAAACAATGGTTCAAATTACAGATGCTAAAATTATTATCTTAGAAGGAGATGAATACCTCTCTTCACCGATAGATCGGAGACCAAAATTTCATTTATATCATCCAAATATTGCTTTGATTAGTGGTATTGCTTGGGATCATATCAATGTGTTCCCAACTTTTGAAAATTATGTTGAGCAGTTTTCTACGTTTATTTCTTTAATTGAAAATGATGGAACGCTCATCTATTGCAAGGCTGATGATGAAGTAAATAAAATAGCTTTGACCACTCCCAATGAAAATATTGACAGGATACCTTACCAAACTCCGGAAAATGTGATTGAGAATGGTGTGACCTCTATTTTAGTGGAAGGAAACAAAATTCCACTAGAAATATTTGGAGATCATAATTTACAAAATCTAAATGGAGCTCGGTTAATATGTAATGAACTAAAAATTTCTGACGAGCAGTTTTATGAAGCGATTCAAGATTTTAAGGGAGCATCAAAACGGTTGGAGTTAATCGCCAAAAATGATTCGGTTGCTGTTTATAAAGATTTTGCACACTCACCTTCGAAATTAAAGGCAACAACACAAGCAGTAAAAAAACAATATCCAGAAAGAAAATTAATTGCTTGTATGGAGTTGCATACTTTTAGTAGCTTAAATGCAACGTTCTTAAAAGAATACAAAAATAGTATGAGCACAGCCGATGAAGCTTATGTGTATTATAGCAATCATACCTTAGAACATAAAAAACTTGAAGCCATCTCGCCTGAAGAAGTTAAGGCTGCTTTTGCCTCAGAAAATGTGACTATATATAATAATTCTGATGAGTTATTTGAAATGTTAAAGGCTCAAAATTGGAACAATAAAGTATTACTTTTAATGAGTTCAGGAAATTTTGATGGTGTAGATTTAAATACGTTTGGAGAGACACTTATTTCTTAAACCCAGGGTATTTCTTCATTAAAACAGCGAACACTATAGATTGAAACAATCCAATAAAGACCAATCCAAACATTGTTAATAATGAATGAAAATAAGGTGATAGCTG
>JBFIEB010000473.1:0-1730 GCA_041603555.1 Vicingaceae bacterium | reverse complement strand
TGGTAAGTTTTTCCTAGATGAATAAAAACATGATAATGCGATGAATCAACAACTATACTGTCTGTAGTAGCGGTTAAATATGCTTGTTGATGAAGCTGATTTAACACATCCGATAACTCGTTGTTTAATTCGGACAATGATAATGAAGAGTTATGGTTTATGAATTTAGAAACTTTTAATATAGTATCATTAAAACTGACTAATAGATCAATTTTTTGCGCCTTTATAGTAGTGTTAACAAAAGTTACTAAGATAATTAACGGTATGTATAGTTTTGATTTCAAGGTATTAATTTACGACAAAAAAGACATTTTATTTGATTTGCCAATCAATTTCAGTTTGTCCTAATTTTGATAAAATATGATTGGTTTTAGAAAAATGCTTATTTCCAAACCAATAACCCTTATTAGCACTTAAAGGAGAAGGATGTCCGGCTGTTAAAACGTGATGCTTAGAATGGTCAATTTTAGCTCCTTTTTTCTTAGCAAAACCTCCCCAAAGCAAAAACACTATATTTTCTCTTTTTTCAGATAAATGTTGGATTACATTATCTGTAAATTTTTGCCACCCAATATTTTGATGCGAATTAGCTTCAGATTTTCTAACAGTTAAAGTTGCATTGAGTAACAAAACACCTTGTTTTGCCCATGGAGTTAAATTTCCACTATTTGGATAACTAATGTTTAAATCAGATTCTATTTCTTTAAAAATATTTATTAAAGAAGGAGGATGATTAACTCCATCTTGAACAGAAAAACTTAGTCCATGTGCTTGATTTGCTCCGTGATAAGGGTCTTGTCCAATAATAACAACTTTCACCTGTTGGAAAGGAGTCTGATTAAATGCATTAAATATATAATCTCCAGGAGGGTAAATGGTTTTATTTGTGTTCTTTTCTTTTAAAAGAAATTCTTTTATTTTTCTAAAATAATCGCTGTTAAATTCTTCACTTAATACTTTTTTCCAACTTTCTTCTATTTTTGGATTCACTTTAACTGTCGTCATAAATTGCTTATTGTACAACAAAAAAACACAATTTTTGTTACAACATAACGTTAATATTTATGTTAATAAATTTAATCTATAATTACTGAAGTACCGATATTATCATTAGATTTGCAGAGAATTTATTTACAAAACTAAGTAAACTGGGGATGAAAAAATTAATGATTGCAGCAACAGCACTTTTTTTAGTAGCTATCTTATACTCTTCTTGTAAGAGTCATGAAACATGTCCAGCTTATGGTAGTGTTGAGGTCGAAAATTCGGATAAACAACCTTCTTAAGCCTTGAATTGGATTGAAATTAAATCCGAATCAGACTTAAATAAAATTATTCAAGAATCTTTTCAAGACTATTTTGGTATAGCTATTTTTAAGCATAGTACAAGGTGTGCTGTGAGTTCTATGGCAAAAATGAGGTTATCATCAACATGGGATTTTAAAGAGGAACTTCCAATTTATCATTTAGACCTTTTATCCCATAGAGCTATTTCTAATCTTATTGCCGAAAAATTTGATATTCAACACCAATCACCACAGCTTTTGGTTATTAAAGATGGCAAATGCATTTATAATGCTTCTCATCTTGCCATTTCAGTCAAAGAAATAGGCATCATCAAAAATTAAAAATTAGGTTTTGTTTTATGTCGGAATCTATACTTAGTGCAACAGGGCAGGTTTTAGCAGCATTTTCAATAATTACTTTTTCTTTTTCTGAATAAGATTTAT
>JBFIEB010000472.1:0-1730 GCA_041603555.1 Vicingaceae bacterium | reverse complement strand
TTTCCATTAGGCTGAGCAATAGAAAAAATATAAAACCCTGACGCAATATTATCTAAAGAAATTCTTGTTTGTGCCTTTACTAAAGTTCCTTCCTTAACAGTTTTACCACTCACATCAATAATAGAATATTCGACAGATTTTTCAAAAGCAGTAGTTGTTACAGTAATGACATTATTTGCAGGATTAGGATAAACGATAAATGCTAAAACATCTTTTACTTCAATGTCGTCCACACTATTCGGAGGAAAAGAAGTATCAAAAACAAATAACCCCTCTTGCATATCTGAGGCTAATATTTTACCTGATGGTAGAAATGGATAAACTCCCCAATTACCCTCATATTTTCCAGTTTGATGAGGTCTTGTAGAAGTATCATAATATCCCGCTAAACTGATATTATTTATGTCTGATGTATTGAATACATATATACCATCAAAATAGAAGCTAGCGTACAGTTTGTTTCCGACCCAAATAAGATTGTGTGGAATAGAGAGGTTTTGATCTACATTAGAACCAATCGTATCTATCACATTTATGTTAGATAAATTAGATATATCAATTATTTTCACATCAAGACCATGATTTTCATCAGCTAAAGCATAATGATTTCCACTTTGGCTTAACCATCCAGAATGATTATACCCCTGTTGTGTATATGTTGTTAATGAACCTATAGGTTGCACACTTAATATGTTTGTAAAATCGACTACATAGAGACCATTATTACCAGCATTACAATATGCCGTATCATTTCTAACATAAATATCATGAACATATTCGACAGTCGAATTCCACCAAGGGATGCTATTGGAACAATTAATAACAAATTGAGGATTTGTAGGGTTACCTGACAATGCATAAATAGATAGGAAATTGTTTCCTAAGTTAGTTACACCACCACAGGTATATAAATAACCTGAAACCGTATCTATAAATATATTATGAGATTTTATTATAAAAGCGTCATCATCATAGACCACTGGTGCAGAGTCTGGTAAAAAAGTTAGGTCTGCTATTTGAAGTGAACTAGCACCCTCATCGGCAACGATGTATAAATAATCTTGATAGGTGTCGTAATCTCTATGTATAATTGCATCCCCTTGCACTCTTCCAGGAATAAAATAAACTGTATCAACATTATTTACGTCAGTAATATCAAATATATGAGTTCCATCAGTTGTTCCAATTATGGCGTACTCTCTACCATTTCTGGCATAACCCCATATCTCATTATAAGTATTGTCATGAATTAATGAAGGTACAAGTGTTGTATCTTTCCATTGATATACTAAATTCATATTAAGGCTCGATTGAGCTCCAACTTCAAATGCAATTAATGTTAAGATGATTATTAAGGTAGTCCTCATTATTTTGGTTTATGTTAGAAAATATAGTTCTCCAATGTTACACATTTTTCGAAAAAGATTAATTAAAGGTTAAACCCGTTTGTTATAATTTAACATATTTCTATCATTTCAAGAATTGTTTAAAGCTGAGTTTTGTGAAGGCAACTATTATACTCAAATATCAGTCTTTGTTTATGATTCCTTATGTTATTATTATGAAAACCCTATTTCAAAAATATATCGCCTTATTTCTATTGATTATTGGAACTTGTATTTATGCTGTAGGTCAAAACCCATATAATGGAAAACACTACGATCATTGGGCATTTGGGTCAGGAATAGAAATCGATTTTAGCTCCGGTGCTCCTTTACTAATTGGATGTG
>JBFIEB010000471.1:0-1734 GCA_041603555.1 Vicingaceae bacterium | reverse complement strand
GATTTAATTCTGTACAATTTTCTGAAATAGACCTTAATCTTGATGGTATAAAAGATTTATTTGTATTTGACAGGGCTGGCAACAGAATCTCAACTTTTATTAATGCTGGAACACCAAATCAGGTTACTTATAAGCATGACCCTTCTTATATTCAAAACTTCCCAAAGGGCTTAAGGGAGTGGGTATTGCTGAGGGATTACAATTGTGATGGAAAAATGGATATTATGAGCTATTCGTCAGGTGGAATGGCTGCGTATAGAAATACTTCTACTACTCAATTAAGTTTTTCATTAGATACTAGTCTAATCTATTCTGATTATAATCCAGATGGCCTTCCCAATATGATTAACCTATACATTAGCTCTACAGATATTCCTGCTATTGATGATATTGATGGAGATGGAGATTTAGATGTTCTAACTTTCAGTATTTTAGGAGCTTATGTAGAGTATCACAAAAATCTATCTATGGAAAGATATGGCAATTGTGATAGCTTAGATTTTCAGTTAAGGAATAAATGTTGGGGGTTCTTTAGTGAAAATTTTTCAGGAAATAGTGTTAGTTTGTATGACACTTGTGGTTTTAATGTCGCAAATCCCGAAAAAAATAGTGGTGGCAATAAACATGCTGGATCTACCCTTTTTACTTTAGATGTTGATTCTAACGGAACAAAAGAATTAGTTTTAAGTGATATTTCATTTAACAATTTTACCATGTTAACCAATAGTGATGTTACTCCTAATTTAACGGGTTCTATCATTACTGCTCAAGATTCAATTTTTCCTGCTAACCATACTAGTTCTGTAGCTACTGATATTAATATTTTTCCTGCAGGATTTTATTTGGATGTGAATAATGATAATGTAAAAGATTTAATTGCCGGAACAAACTGTTACAATGGTTGTGAAAATGCTGATAATGTTTGGTATTACGAGAATAATAATGCGACCAACAAACCTGATTTTGGTTATATAACTGACGCTTTTTTACAAGAAGGAATGTTAGAAATAGGAGAAGGAGCCCATCCTGTATTTTTTGATTATAATGTGGATGGCTTAATGGATATCTTAATCGGTGGTTATGGTAGGTTTGATACTGCTTTTGCTCCATTGAATTATGAATCAGGACTTTGGTTATATGAAAACATAGGAACTCTTAATGCCCCCACTTATCAATTAGTTAATACTAATTATGCCAACATTTCAACGATGAATTTAGATATTGCAGGAGCTAGACCAACTTTAGGCTTGGCGCCTACTTTTGGGGATTTGGATGGTGATAATGATTTAGATATGTTGTTAGGAGATTATAATGGTAAAGTTCATTATTTTGATAATACTGCAGGAGCGGGAAATCCCCCAGTTTTTGTATTAGCTGCACCAGAATATTTCAATATTGATGTTGGGGCAGATGCTACCCCTTTGCTTTATGACCTCAACAATGATTTGCTTCTGGATTTAATTATTGGAAAAAAGCTTGGCACTTTTAGTTTCTATATGAATATAGGAACACCTTCTGCACCTAATTTTAATTTCGAAACTGATTCTTTAGGAAAAGTTACCACCAGAAGACAATTTGACTTTAATGGAAATAGCAACCCTATAATTATTGACAGTTTGGGAACTACCTTTTTATATTCCGGTTCTCAAAATGGTAATGTCTATAAATTTGGAAATATTGATGGAAATCTACAAGGAACATTTAGTGTATTGGATAGTAGTTTAGCTGATATAT
>JBFIEB010000470.1:0-1734 GCA_041603555.1 Vicingaceae bacterium | reverse complement strand
GGTTTTGTTTTATGTCGGAATCTATACTTAGTGCAACAGGGCAGGTTTTAGCAGCATTTTCAATAATTACTTTTTCTTTTTCTGAATAAGATTTATTAGGAAAATTAAATTCTATAATAATTTCATTTATTTTTCTTGGTTTAGCCCCCATTATTTTAGTGATGTTCACCTCTATATTCTCTACATCCATTCCATTATCTTGTGCTTTAATACCGATAATGGTTAGCATACAGCTTCCTACAGCAGTAGCAACTAAATCTGTAGGAGAAAATGATTCCCCCTTGCCCTGATTATCTATGGGAGCATCAGTAAATATTTTTGTATTTGATTTTAAATGGACAGCTTCAGTTCTTAAATTTCCTTGATATATAATTTTTGATGTTGGCATAATTATAATAAAGTTTAATAGTAATCGTAATACAATGTAAAGATTACATTTTATTTATTATTATCTTTGTTAAGGAATGAAAAAATTACTTGCTATATTCATACTAGTAGCGATTACCCAATCTTTGAGTGCGCAAGGAACTGTTTTTGAAGAAAAAAGAACGATTTATAAAAGAGAAAATGCTTTTGGAATAAGCGTTCATACTAGAGGTTGGGGATTAACTTACCGCTATGGGATATATACTTCTGGATTTACTAGGAGAACTTATGAGGTAGAGTTAGTTGGCATGAAACATCCAAAAGAGATAAAGAGTTTTAGTTCATTGTTTGATAATTCTAATGGTTACGTCTTTGGAAAACTTAATTCAATTCTTGTTTTACGTGCTAGCGTAGGAAATCACCGAACATTTATTAGTAAACAAAGTGTTCGAGGGATTGCCATCTCATCTATATTTAATGTAGGAATAACAGCGGCTTATGCTAAACCAGTTTATCTTGAAGTAATCAAAATAGATGAAATAGACGGTCAAATATTTAGTGAAGTTGAAAAGTATGATCCAGATTTGCATGACCAAGGAGATATAATTGGAAAAGGGTCATGGTTTAGAGGGTTTTTTGGTGGTAAATTCTATCCGGGAGCTTTTGTTAAAGCTGGGCTAAATTTTGAATCATCTAGGCAGGCCGATAAAATTAATGCCCTTGAAGTTGGTGGAATTTTAGATGTTTATATTCAAAAAGTGCCTATAATGGCTAATGATTTTAACAGACATTACTTTTTTAATCTTTATGTAGCTCTTACCTTTGGCTCTAGGAAAACGGAATAGTATTGGAAAATCAAGTTAAAGAAAGAAAGTTCCCAAAAAAACCTGAATGGTTAAAGGTGAAATTACCTACTGGTGAGGAATATAAAAAGGTTCGTCACTTAGTTTCTGAACATGAATTACACACCATTTGTGAAAGCGGAAATTGCCCAAATATGGGTGAATGTT
The DNA here is from genome assembly GCA_041603555.1 of Vicingaceae bacterium. Classification (GTDB taxonomy): domain Bacteria; phylum Bacteroidota; class Bacteroidia; order Flavobacteriales_E; family Vicingaceae. Next base: position 358 of record JBFIEB010000470.1, on the reverse strand, counting down.
GGGGAGCAGGTACTGCCACTTTCATGATTTTAGGAAACATTTGCACTCGGTCTTGTGGTTTTTGTGCAGTAAAAACAGGTAAGCCTTTACCGGCTGATGTTGAAGAACCAATGCGCGTTGCGAATTCTGTGAAGCTAATGAATGTAAAACATTGTGTAATCACTTCTGTTGATAGGGATGACTTACAAGATGGTGGCTCGATTATTTGGGCTGAAACAGTTAACGCTGTGAGAGGGATTAGTCCTCAGACTACCTTAGAAACATTAATTCCGGATTTTAAAGGCGATTGGGAAAATCTTCAACGCATAATTGATGTTGCTCCAGAAATTGTTTCTCACAATTTAGAAACGGTTCGGAG
>JBFIEB010000469.1:0-1738 GCA_041603555.1 Vicingaceae bacterium | reverse complement strand
CCAACAGATATATAAATAGTATCTGCACAGGAAGGGAGTCCGTTATCCCACGTACTAGAAGTAGACCATTTTCCATTCTGAACAGAGTTAGTGATGGCCATTGTTTTTTGGGACGAAAAAACAAGTAAAAGTACCGTTGTTATTAAATTTAAATAGTAAACCCTCATAATACCACAAATGAGAAATTAGGAATATTTGTTAATTTAGGTACGAATGTAGGTAAAAATACTTAAATGGTCAATGAGTAATGTTACTTATTTTATTAACAAGTGTTTCTCTCTACGGGAAAATCTTTCGGAGTAGCTAATCTAAACGGATTTAGGCGTTTTCATTTCTATTAGCCAGATAAACGTTCCATTTGGCTAATACTGCAGTCATATCTTCTGGTAATTCTGATTCGAATTGTAGCCACTTTCCTGTTTTTGGGTGCTCAAAACCTAATGATTTTGCATGAAGTGCCTGTCGTGGTAATAAATTAAAACAATTGGTGATAAATTGCTTGTATTTGCTAAATGATGTGCCTTTAAGGATTCTATCTCCACCATATGAACTATCATTGAATAACGGATGTCCTATGTGTTTCATATGAATTCGGATTTGGTGAGTTCTACCAGTTTCTAATTTACACTCAACTAAAGTAACATAGCCATATCTATTAAGCACTTTGTAATGGGTTACTGCATGTTTTCCATAATCTTCTTCCGGAAAAACCTCCATTACTTGCCTGTTTTTTAAACTTCTCCCAACATTTCCTTCAATTCTCCCTTCATCTTCTTTAACATCTCCCCAAACTAGTGCGTGATATCTTCGCTCAGTTGTTCTATCAAAAAATTGTTTCCCCAAATGGGTTAAGGCTTGTTCAGTTTTTGCAATAACCATTATTCCAGTTGTATTTTTATCCAATCGATGAACTAACCCTGGACGATTAGGAACATCTGTTTTTGGTAAATTCTCAAAATGGAAGACCAACCCATTTACTAATGTTCCTGTATAATTTCCGTATCCTGGATGAACAACAAGGTTTGCTTGTTTATTTAAGACGATCACCTCATTATCTTCATGTAAAATAGCTAAAGGAATATCTTCGGGAATCAATTCTATTTCTTGGGGTGGATAAGGAAGTTCAAGTGAAACCTCATCTAAAGGTTTAACTTTATAACTAGATTTCACAGGTTTTTTATTTACCCAAATATGACCATCAGCTGCTGCATTTTGTAGCTTATTCCTTGTAGTATTTGGAATACGAGCCATTAAGAATTTGTCAATTCTTAGCAGCTCCTGTCCAACATCAGCAGTAAATTTGTAGTGTTCAAAAAGTCCTTCGTGATGCTTTTCAGGTAAATCTTCCGTTTCCAAACTATTTAGATATAATTACTTTTTTAAAGACAGAATTTTTAGTTTCACTATTAGTAAAACATATAAAATAAATGCCATTGGATAAATTAGAAACATCTAATTGGTTAGAAATTGACGATTCTGTTTCAATAATGTTTCTCCCATGAAGATCGACCAATTGAATATGATAATGATTATCTACATTTCCTGAAATCTTGAAATTAATAGTATGTGAAGCAGGGTTAGGGTAAATTTCAAAATTTTCAAATGTTTCCACTTCATTATTTACACTAACTGCAGGATTAACAGCACTACCAAAAACTGGTCTTAACATTAGGCTTCCATCAAAAGAGGCTGTTTGCCAAATACCAACTGCATTAAAATGTACTTTAGTCCTATTATT
>JBFIEB010000468.1:0-1742 GCA_041603555.1 Vicingaceae bacterium | reverse complement strand
TGGTTAGAGCATCTGACTGTTAATCAGAGGGTCCTTGGTTCGAGTCCAAGAGGGGGAGCTTAAAATGAAAAATCTCAGCTTTTTAGCTGGGGTTTTTTATTTTATCCTTTTTTGGACGAGAAGTTTATCCTGAGCGAAACGCAGTAAAGCCGAAGGAAGTCCATGAGGGGGGAGCAAAATTAAGCCACTAGTAATAGTGGTTTTTTTGTTTTAACCAACCTAACCTTTTGATTTATAAACATTTCAACTTAATTGTTACATTTATAACAATGAGTATTTATTTTAGTATTTTTGGTTCAAATGTTGTAAATTTGCATTGGATTATGAAAAATTTATTACTAATATTACTCTTTTCCTTAGGTTCTCTAGCTATTTCTGCTCAAACTGCTTGTACTCTTGCAAATTATGGCGCTGCAGCTATCCTTAACGTTAATGAATACCCTTATTTTAGCCCCGGATCCGGTATAACTGTTAGTGCTACATGGCCAGGAGTAAGTACATTAAGTAATTTTTCATATGTCTGCAATGGACAAATATTTGACACAGAGGCTCCTGCATGGTGGATTAACAATGCCGCCCAAGTGGTTACTGTTACATTCAGCGCACCTGTTACTGCTTTTTCAGTTACTGTTAACGGTACTAACAGTGCTGAAGAATTTTATTTTGGAGCCAATGCAGGAACCATAACATTATCGGATTATTGCGCAACTGGTTGGACCTTAATTAATGCCGGTACAGGTTTAAGATATAATAATGCAGCTACTACAAGTAGTTTAATTACCATAAATAATAATCCTGGGGCAACAGTATTTACTTTTACGCATAGTGGAACTGGTTCTGGTTCGCGTTATGCAGTATTAGATTGTATTGTTCCTGCTGGGCCTTTACCAATTACATTATTAAATTTTGATGCAAAATGTGAAACAGACAATGTATCAATAATGTGGAGTACAGAATCAGAAATTAACAATGATTATTTTACCGTTGAAAGAAGTGAAAATGGAAGTGATTTTGAACCTATAGCAGAAATTAATGGTGCCGGAAATAGTAACCAATTAATTTCATACGCTTGGTCAGATGATGCTCCAAAAAAAAATGCAACATATTACCGATTAAAACAAACCGATTTTAATGGAGAATATTCTTATTCAAAAACGATATCAAAAGAATGTGTTTTTTCGGGTAATGTTTCTATTTATCCTAACCCTGCTCAAGATATCTTAACAATAGAAAGCGAAGGTGTTATCGTGGATAAAATTTATGTGCAAGATGTTACTGGAAATATTGTAAAAACAGTTATTGCTAATACTAATACCATCGACATTTCTGAATTGGCTAATGGAATTTATTTCATTAAGCTAATGGATAGCGAAAACAATATCACCAAAAAATTTGTAAAACAATAATCCATTTTTAGGCTACAATTATTGTGTAATTTTAATCTTATGAAAACATTTTTACTGACTTTATTTATTTGCTTTCAATTCGCTCTATTTTCTCAAAACGAAATTATTGTTAATGACAGTGCTCAATATGGTTTTAACAGGCCAAGATTAGCTTTATTAAATAACAATATTCCTTTTGTGTTATGGGGAAAGCCAGGGGCAAGCGCAAAAGTTTATGGCTCTAAATTGGTAGCTAGTAATTTTACAGCACCGGTACAAATTGTACCCGACACCATGAACCCAAGAGTTGGAACAGTTGATGGGCCTAATATTGTAGCTCACAACGATTCTATCTAT
>JBFIEB010000467.1:0-1754 GCA_041603555.1 Vicingaceae bacterium | reverse complement strand
TCTTTATTTGGATAAATACCTAATCAGACTTTTTAATTTTTGGGCAATTTTAACGCTAAATTAAATTTATAAATCAAAATTTACGACTATGAAAAGAGATATAATTGTGTTAATTGGGTGTTTTGTGTTCGCTTACGGTGTGCATCGTTGCAATCAATTCGGACACATACATACTAAAAAGGAAAGTTTCCAACAGATACGAACCATAAACGAGGCGAACCAAATAATAGATAGCATTAATATACTATTAAGACGTGGCAAGATCAAACCAATGAGATACAAACAGATTAAGCAGCAGCAACAATTTAAGGTTGACTCGGTGATAAATATAGGCAACCCTTACACGTTGAGCAATTAATCGAACCATACACGAACCAAATTTACCGGCTTATTTAGGCCGGTTTTTTTGTGCCTTGTTGCAACCTGGTTGCACATTTGTTGTCCTATAATTTACATTATGTTAAATAGGATACGGCTTTATGCAACATAGTTGCAGATAGGTGCAACCTTGTATTAGTAGCAATCCACACACAAGCCACCCTTTGAGAGTAGCTGAAGCGACCTTGGGAGCGCGTTCCACCCCCCATTCAGACCCGACCCACCCCCACACCACATATTTTTATATTTAGTATATGACAAACTTCCACTTTGGAGGGTATTTATTCCTTATATTTTTCTTACGCGAGAGAAGTTTTGAAAAAAAAATAGAAATATAAAGAATCGATGTGGAGTTGCGTCATAAGTGTTGCTATCAGAGGGCTACAGGTATGACAAACTTTATTTGTTTTTTTCGGATGTGGAGTTTTTTGGTTATTTTGGGTGAAAAACGTATATTATTTTTTAAAAAAAGTTACTAATAATGTAACTTAATATGAAAATATGTCGTAATATTGTGTGTTACTAATTTACAAACCAATTAAAAACTATAGATTATGTTACTAACAGCGATTTACATTTCAGGGATTATTATAAGTTACGATGCGATAGGGTATCGGTATCATCGGTTTTATTTAGGCGGTGCTTGTAGGAGCAGTATGATCCCATTCGAGTGGTTACTCAAGGAACTCGTTTAAAGAATTAGTGCGATGCGATACGATAAAATAAACGGAGTACGGTACAACTTGAGAGCGATTAAGTTGATACTAATAGGGATATTCCTGTTAGAGTTGATAGATATTATTATTAATTAAATACGTTCCTATGAACAATCAACAAAAATCAGAAATGTATGCAATAGGAATTATTATTGAATTATTAATTATAGCAGTATTTCTAATACTGTTTTACTAAACCTTACTTAAAAAATACAGATATGAAAGAACAACACTTATTAGAAAAAGCAATGGATATGATGAACGAATTATATCTTGATTCGCCAATCGGAAAAGGTATTCTGGAAAATTATACAGATGCAGTTTCTACTATTGCAAGGGTAAAAGCACAACTAAAAGTAATTATTGAATTGCTTGACGATGTAAACGAAGAAAATTAAACCTTACTTAAAACATACAGAATTATGACATCAATAGATATACATTTGGGAAGTTTATTTTTAGGAATTACCATAGGATTATTCTTATCACTTATAATAGCACATTTAACTAAAGACAAATAAAAGATGATATTATGAAGATATTAACAAGAATTTACCACCATTAGATTTTGATGGTTGGGATAACTTAAAAACAAAATAACGTTCCTATGAAGTGGATAATAACAAGACTAAAAATAATGGCGGTATTTACTTTAATACT
>JBFIEB010000466.1:0-1763 GCA_041603555.1 Vicingaceae bacterium | reverse complement strand
ATGGAATTTGTGACGCTTGATGTAAATGGTAGCATTGCTACCATTACCATGTCACGACCAGAAGATATGAATGCCTTGAACGAAGAAGTGATGGGACTATTGGATTGTAAATTCTCTCAAGCAGATGGCAGACTAGATATTGATACAATAATTTTAACCGGATCGGGAAAAGCATTTGTTGCAGGAGCAGACATAAAATTCTTTGTCAAAAATATTAAATCAAATACGATAGATAACATAGTCACTTTTACCAAATATGGACAAGAAGTTTTGGATAAAATTGACAATTCATCTAAAAAAGTAGTGGGTATTTTAAATGGATTGGCATTAGGTGGAGGAATCGAATTGGCTTTATGTTGTGATGTATTGTTAGCCGTTCCAAAAACTAAAATTGCATTCCCAGAAACTGGAATTGGTATTTACCCTGGATTAGGAGGAACACAGCGTTCTGCTCAAAGAGTAGGAAAAGGCTTGGCTAAATATTTAGTGTTAACAGGTCAAATATTGGGAGCAAAACAAGCTCTAGAGATTGGATTGGTAGATGCAATTATTCAACCTTCAGAAGTTTTTGATATTATTTCAGGAGAAAAATCAATTCCAGAAAAGAACGATGTTCAACTTTCTGATGAATGGAAAGCCATAGAATTGTTGTATACAAAAAACAATTACAAAGCCATTATTGCGGGAGATTATACCAATGGAGGTATGGAGCCAGATGCTGTTGCTAAATTGGGTAAAGCTATGAGTTTTAAAGCACCTATTGCAATGGATTTCTCAGAAGAACTGATAGAAGCAGCTAAAGGTCCAGCTTCAGAGTTGGATAAATTAGTAGCCATCTTTACGACTAAAGATGCTTTGTTAGGACTGACCTCCATAGGTAAACGAGTTGAATATTCTGGTGAATAAAATCGTAACATTATGAGTACTGAATTAGAAAGTGTTGTTATAAAATTTGCAGGAGATTCGGGAGACGGAATGCAGTTGGCAGGTGCATTATTTACTGATACTACAGCGGTAATGGGAAATTCAATTGCCACTTTTCCAGATTTTCCTTCAGAAATTAGAGCACCACAAGGTACTGTCGCAGGAGTTTCTGGATTTCAAATACATTTTGGAACATCGGGAGTACATTCTCCAGGAGATGCTCCAGACATTTTAGTAGCAATGAATCCTGCTGCATTAAAAGCAAATATAGATAACCTAAAACCAGCTTGTACCATTATTATTGATAGTGATTCATACAACAAAAAAGATTTTGAAAAAGCAGGTTTTGAAGGTAATCCTTTGGAGGATAATACCCTTTCAGATTACAAAGTGATTGAAGCACCTATAACCTCATTAACTAAAACAAGTGTAGCTGATTTAGGCTTAGATAACAAAAGTATGGTGCGGTGTAAGAATATGTTTACACTCGGAATGGTGTTTTGGTTGTTTAATGAACCATTGGAGCAAACCATCAATTTCTTTAACACAAAATTTAAAAAGAATCCTGCAATAGCTCAAGCCAATGTAAATGCCTTAAAATCGGGATGGAATTATGCGTTAACTATTGAAGCTATTAAATCATCTTTTACGGTATTGCCAGCTAAAAAACAACCTGGAACTTACCGTAACATTACAGGAAATCAAGCTGCAGCTTGGGGATTTTTAGCCGCAGCCAAAAAAGCCAAAAAAGATTTGTTTCTAGGCTCTTATCCAATTACACCAGCAACAGACATTTTACACGAGCTCACCAAACATAAATGGGCGGGTGTTAAAATTGT
>JBFIEB010000465.1:0-1767 GCA_041603555.1 Vicingaceae bacterium | reverse complement strand
TATAAATTCCAAGTTCTTTTCTTTCTGATTGTCGATAAGGTCCATATTCTCCTCCCACACCAACTCCTTCATCAGGAGTTATTCCACACCATTTTAAAGCTTCTAAAATATAATCTTCTGCACCTTTTACGTAACGAGTTTGGTCGGTATCCTCAACTCGTAATAAAAAATCTCCTCCATGCTTTTTTGCAAACAAATAATTATACAATGCAGTTCTTACTCCTCCAATGTGCAATGGCCCCGTTGGACTAGGTGCAAATCTTACCCTAACTTTTTTATCCATTCATATTTGTTTAGATCCCTTTTTTCAAAGGGATTAGTTCAACTTATCTATTTAAAAAAATAGAGTTTCACTAAATTAAGTGGGCAAAGATAGGTGAATCTTGTTCAAAAAAAAAGCCCTTTCGATTTCTCAAAAGGGCTTAATTTTAATATAATCAAAGTCACTATTTATCTATAACGATTCTTCGAGTAAAAACGCGTTCACCATTATGGTCAATGGAAACAAAATAAATACCTGCCGCTATTTCTTCAGTTTTAACCACAACCTTTTCTTGTGTTTCTATAGGAACAGTTTTAAGTTGTTGCCCAACAACATCTGTAATAATAATTGTACCTCCAAAATAGTTGGATGGAAGCAATACATTAATATACTTATTAGCCGGTATAGGATATACATTCACATAATTAGCCGCATAATAATCATCAACGGACAGTACAAATGTTATTGAATCACAGTAAGTGTTACTATTGCAGCCATTTGAATCTGTTACTGTTAAACAAACCTCATAATTTCCAGGAGTAAACCAAGTTGTTGAAGCAATTTGAGTTGAGGCCGTTGCTGGAGCTCCTCCTTGAAAGGTCCAGCTGTAAGTCATAGCAGATATTGAAGAATCTAACATTTGATAAATTCCACTTCCTATATATGAATATCCAAAATTTGCTATAGCGGTATCAAGCACTGTAACAGGTATAATCATGTTATCAACACAATTATCAGTGTGTCCAAATTGGGTAGCTGTTAAATCAACATTGTAAGTCCCCGAAGCTGCATAAGTATGAGAATAGCTTGTATTTAATGGAACAACTGTTAAATCATCCAAATCCAAAGAATAGGAATTAGCTGTTGGATGAAACATCGAATTATTATGAGGTATTGTAGTATTGGTAAAAAGCACTGAATTTCCCAAGCATACTACATTGGTATCAACTGTATAATCTGCAGTAAATGTTTCGCTAAATATTGGAGATAACATCATATCCATATCCCAACCACTACCATAAGTGATATAAGCATTAAACCAAGTACCTACAGAAGTAAAACATGACAAACCTTCTGCCCCGCCATCAAAATTTGCACTTGTATTAGTAGCGTAATAGGGGTTAGAAGGAAAAGCAGGGTTTATTTCTACCGCTACTGCAAAGGAATCTGTAACGGCTACTGGAGAACTAAACATAAGGGCTTGTTCCTGCCATCCAATATCCGTTAATTGCACAACAGCAGAATCTATCATGGTAGTAGGGGTACTTGTAGCATCAATGTTATATACTTTAATAGTCATCACAATAGGAGGAGCATTATTAGGCACACCATCCAAATCCAGTACAATGTATGCACTAATTCCACTGATTGTTCCACTCCCTGAATAGTGATAAGATTGAGAAACCGCACCTATATAAGTCAGGTAATCCATTGGTGTAGGATCTATTTCTATTAAACCTGTCATTTTTGATTCTGGGTAACGAACAGTATCAGTACAAGTTGCT
>JBFIEB010000464.1:0-1772 GCA_041603555.1 Vicingaceae bacterium | reverse complement strand
ATTTTGAGGTAATATTGAAACACACGGTAATAAAGAATCAACTACAATGTACGCCACTTTAACTATCGTATCTACTCCACAAGTTGGGCCTCCATCAGCAATTAATTCAACAGTATAGGTTCCATAATTAATATAAGTATTTGATGGGTTCATTAATGTGCTGTTATTTCCATCTCCAAAATCCCAATTAAACGTTATTCCATTTACACTTAAATTATTAAAATTAACGGTAAAAGGAGCACTACAAGAGCTAAACAAAGGAGCCTCAAAATCACTAACTGTAACTGGGGTATACTTTGGACCTACCCCAACTGCATGCCATGCATTAGTAACCTCTTGTACTTCAGCAGTACAGCCCCCAAATAAATCTACAGTTGATTGTATAGCAAAAAATCGTGCATCTGCATATTCAGAGGAAGAAGTTAAGTAAACAGTTAAATTTCTAAACGCTACTTCCGCTGCTACTGTCATTCCTAATGGGTTAACAGTATATGCATCTAAATTATCATTGGTTCCAGATCCACCGTCAACTAACAATACATACCAAAAATTTTGCACTCCACTATTAGTGTGAACTCCTCCATTATCATTAGGTCCTAAATAATAAAAGTTTCCTAAATATGTATTAGGATCATTATAGTTATTCGGGTTTTCCATATCCCTTAGTGTAAATCCTAAGTCATCTCCTAGTTTCCAATCTGCAATTAATGGTCTGTTGATAAAGTCAATTGAGATTCCAAAAATGTCGCTAAAAGATTCATTTAGTGCTCCTGATTCATTTTGATAAACCAAATTAGCTGTATTTGATGTTAAACCGTGAGTTACTTCATGTCCGGCTATGTCTATAGCAGTAAAAGGTGTATTATTTCCTCCGCCATCGCCATATGTCATACGTTGTCCATCCCAAAATGCATTAGAGTAATTGTTGTCGTGATGAACATAGCTGTTTAATTGAAACCCAGCATCATCTATACTATTTCTTCCATGTGCATTTAGGTAATAGTCGTAGGTCATTTCAGCTCCCCAGTGAGCATCAAGTCCAGCATCTGGAGTACTCCATGTTGCAGAACCGTTAGTAATATCAGTATTTGAATAGGTTGTTGTGTTGTTATTGGTAAAGGTTCTTACTCCATTTCCTCTTCCTGTTTCTTGCAAACGAAAAGGGCCGCTTGAATTATCACATGTAATTGTTTGTGTTCCACTATATAGTGTGGATGCTGTTCCAACAACATCTGCTTCGTGAATTAAATCTTGCTCCCAAATTATATTTCCAGTTATGGCATCAACAAATACATCTCTTCTACTTAAAGGTTCTTCAGCATAAACATTAAACTTGTAAGCCAACTTTAATGCTGCATCTATTTTACCATCAACATTAATCAACACTAATTCTCCTTTTGGGTAATAAGTGGCTAAGGGGTCATTTTGCTCCCATTTTAAATGATCTTCTTGTGCCTGGATTTCCCACTTGTAAGTAGTTGCATTAATGTAATCTAGCGCTTTTACTAATGCTCCATTCTCAGATAATGAAGAAGAAGTAGCTGTACTCACATTACTAAAAAACTCGCCATTCAACGAATGAATTAATCCATTTTTAACGTGAACGATAAACATTGATAGTTCAGCTGGAATTCCATTAACTGTTTGGTGATATCTATAATGATCAAAACCTAACTTCCCTGTTTCTTTTTTAATAAACTGAACACCCATTTGAGCGTCAGTTTTATAAAACTGACTTAACCAACTTTCTAGCTTTGCAAAAGGAAGCTCCT
>JBFIEB010000463.1:0-1773 GCA_041603555.1 Vicingaceae bacterium | reverse complement strand
ATCCGAGAATCCGTTTTAATGCTCATTGTGTTTTTTATTTTAGGGCTTACATTATTATTAAGAGTTCCTAAAACTGAAGTATTGCAGGCAACAAAGTAATAGGTATTTTTATTCATCAATAATCTTAATTTTACCTCTAAATAATTTCCTATTGCAAAACAAAAAGATTTACGATATCACCATAGTTGGAGGAGGAATAGTTGGAGCTGCAACGGCTTATAAAATCCAACTTAAATACCCTCATCTCAAAATTCTTATCCTAGAAAAAGAAAAATGTTTAGCGAATCATCAAACAGGTAATAACTCTGGGGTCATTCATTCAGGTTTGTATTACAAACCTGGCTCGGCTAAAGCCAAAACCTGTGTTGATGGTCGAAAGCAATTGGTAAAATTTGCTCAAGATTATAACATTAAGCATGATGTTTGCGGTAAAGTAGTGGTAGCCGTAGACGAAAGTGAATTGGCTAACATGGATAAGATTTTCCAGAACGGATTGGCTAATGATACAGAAGGTATAGAGAAAATTACTGCAGACCAGATAAAAGACATCGAACCTTATGTAAAGAGTATAGGTGGTATTTGGGTGCCTTGTACGGGCATTATAGATTACAGAGGAGCAACTGAAAAGTTGGGCGATTTAGTAACTAAAAAACAGTCAGAAAGCCAAATCATTTTAGAAGAAGAGGTATTATCATTTGAGCATGGAGCAGAAACTACTCAAGTCATTACTTCAAAAAACAGTTACTTAACTAAGTATATGATTTTTTGTGGAGGCTTACAAGCGGATCGATTAGCTAAGAAAGACAAAGTAGTATTAAAAGAGAAAGTAGTTGGTTTTAGAGGTGATTACTATGATTTAACAGAAGATGCCAAATATAAGGTGAAGAACTTAATTTACCCGGTCCCCAATCCCGCATTTCCATTTTTAGGAGTGCATTTTACTCGTATGGTTAATGGCGGAATTGAATGTGGACCAAATGCTGTTTTTACATTTAAGCGGGAGGGTTATGGAAAAACAGATTTCAATTTAAAAGACACTATTGATGCCTTGATCTATAAGGGGACTTGGAAATTATTTTTGAATAACATGGGTTTTGGTATTGATGAATACCGAAGAGCATTTTCTAAAAAGTTATTCCTCAAAACATTACAACGGATGATTCCTGAATTAACTATGAATGATATTAAACCTGGTGGAGCTGGTGTGAGGGCTATGCTTCTGAATGAAAATGGTGACACTCGTGATGATTTTAGAATAGAATACAAGGATAAAAGCATACATGTTCTGAATGCGCCATCTCCTGCTGCTACAGCATGTTTGTCAATAGGAGATGCTATTTGTGATATGGCAGAAAAGCAATTTAATCTTGTTTGAATTTAAGAAATTTGATATTTCTGTTTGAAGGAATCCCAATTCCAAACAAAATTATCCATTGCTTCATCCAATCTTTTTAAGAACATAGGATTGGGGCTATTCATATTCTTGAAATATTCATCTTGATAATCGTTCAAATTATATTTTCCAAATATCCCTTTGGACATGGCGTAAAGCATATTTTTTGATGGATGATTAATCTTGCTAAGGTAGCATTGGTAATCTTCAATTACCTGTTCCAGTTTTTCTTGTTCGACATCAAATACTTTACTTAATTTAGAAATGATAAGCTTTATAATCCTTTCATCTCTGGAGTCCTTTAAGTAATTAGGAATATATGAAAGATTTCCAGCAAATACAATTAAAGTAAAATAATCATAATCTAATTCAGAAATGTT
>JBFIEB010000462.1:0-1779 GCA_041603555.1 Vicingaceae bacterium | reverse complement strand
CATTAGAGCAACACAAACCTTGGGATGTACAAGGAATTACTGGTGTACATGGTTTCCTAAAAAAACTTTGGCGTTTGTTTCATGATGATGAAGCATTTACTGTTTCCGATGATGCGCCCACCAAAGAAGAATTAAAAAGTTTACATAAAACCATTAAAAAAATTAAAGAAGACATTGAACGTTTTTCATTCAATACGCCTGTCTCTGCATTTATGATTTGTGTGAATGAGTTAACTGCTTTAAAATGTAATAAACGGGCAATCCTTTCCGATTTGTGTATTATTCTTTCTCCTTATGCTCCGCACATTGCAGAGGAATTATGGAAAAAATTAGGCAATACGGAAAGTATCTCTTATGCCGTTTATCCAAAATACGATGAACAATACCTAACAGAAAGTTCTCATAAATATCCTGTTTCGTTTAATGGTAAAATGCGTTTTATGTTAGAATTACCTGTTGAAATGACAAAGGAAGACATTGAAAAAGAAGTGCTCAACTATGAGCAAACTATCAAGTATTTAGCTGGTAACTCTCCAAAAAAAGTAATTGTGGTTCCCAATAAGATTGTAAATATTGTTGTTTAAGAATCCTATTCTTAGCAAAATCATATGCTATCATTTAACATTATTTTCTTACTTTCATAGCCATAAAATTAACGCTATGAGAAAAAAAATACTATTTACGTCATTATTAATAATGGTCATTTCGTTCAACTCTTTTGCTCAATACAATGCAAATAAACTATGGAAAAACACCACAAAATTTGCGGTAAAAGACCTAGAAAAAGTAAAAAGAAACGATATTCCTAAATCTGCTTTAACCTATCAATTAGATATAGATGCTATAAGGATTGCATTGGTAAATGCTCCTTTAAGAAACCTATTAAATAATAATTCTAACACTATCATTAGTCTTCCTATTGCCTTAGGGAAAACAGAACTGTTTAAGGTTTTAGAAGCACCAGTTATGCATCCTGATTTAGCAGCCAAATATCCTGAAATCAAATCTTATGTCGGGTACGGAATCAATAATCCTTTGCTAAAAGTTAGATTTAGCTTATCTCCGCAAAAAGGATTAAGCGCAATGATTACTGGAGAAAATAACCCAATATTTATTGAACCTTATACCACAGACTTAAAAACTTATTTGATGTTTTCTAGGTCATCGAATGATTTAAGAGTAAAAACCTTTGAGTGTTTAACGGATGATGTTCCTTATAAAAAGAAAAATAATAATAAAAATGCGAACGATCAAACGTTAAGAATGTTTCGATTAGCCATTTCTGCCACTGGGCAATATACAGCTTATCATGGTGGAACTAAACCAATGGCTTTAGCAGCAATTAATGCAACTATGACGAGAGTTAATGGTGTTTACGAAACTGATTTTGCCATTACCATGATGCTCATCGCTAACACGGATGATGTAATTTATATTAATGCTGGTACAGACCCTTATGGCAGCAACTTAAATAGTGAATTACAATCTACTTTAACTAGTGTGATTGGAGAAGCAAATTATGACATTGGGCATTTAGTTCACCAAGAAACCAACAGCAATGGGAACGCAGGTTGTATTGGGTGTGTATGTGTTAATGGACAAAAAGGAAGTGGTTTTACGTCTCATGTAACACCTGCCGGTGATGATTTTGATATTGATTATGTGGCTCATGAAATGGGACACCAATTTGGTGGAAATCATACACACACTCATAGCTTTAGTGAAGGTACTGGTGCTCAAATGGAACCAGGAAGCGGCAGTACAATTATGGGCTATGCT
>JBFIEB010000461.1:0-1786 GCA_041603555.1 Vicingaceae bacterium | reverse complement strand
GTTGGGCAATCATTATTATTGCATACTAGTGCTTGAATACAGCCAATAGCTAACATCATAGCTCGGGCACTGTTTACCATATCTGCACCTATAGCTAACATTCTGGCAATATCAAATCCACTGATAATCTTTCCAGACGCAACAATGATGATGTCTTTTTTTAAGTCATAGCCAGTAAGTGTATCAAAAACAAACGCTACGGCATCTCTTAACGGCATTCCAAGCGAATTTGAAAACTCTACTGGAGCAGCACCTGTACCACCCTCACCACCATCAACGGTAATAAAATCTGGTTTAATTCCAGTTGCAATCATTGCGTGACATAGATCAATAAACTCTTGTTTTTTACCCACACAAAGTTTAAACCCTATAGGTTTGCCATTTGACTGCTCTCTCAATACTTTAATAAAATTCATCAACTCTGTTGGAGATGTAAATTCGGAATGTGACGGTGGAGAATGAACATCTGTGAAAGGTTTTACACCCCTTATTTGTGCTATTTCTTCTGTATTTTTCGATGCAGGTAGAATCCCTCCGTGACCTGGTTTTGCTCCTTGAGATAATTTAATTTCAATCATTTTTACATTATCGAGAATTGCCTTTTCTGCAAATTTGTCTGGGTCAAAATCACCATTTTCAGTTCTACAACCAAAATAGCCAGTTCCAATTTGCCAAACAAGATCCCCTCCATATTTTAAATGGTATGGACTGATGGATCCCTCCCCTGAATTATGTGCAAATCGACCTTTTTTCGCTCCTTTATTTAGAGCCATAATTGCATTTTTACTCAATGAACCAAAACTCATTGCCGAAATATTGAGTAGGCTGGCAAAATAAGGTTGTTTACAATCTGGACCTCCAACAGTAATTCTAGGTTTATCATTTATTTCTTTTTCACCCCTAGCGTACATAGAATGCTCTAACCATTCATATCCAACTTTATAAACATCCATTTGTGTACCAAAAGGAACAGTATCATTTACACTTTTTGCACGTTGATAAACTAAGCTTCTAAACATTCTATTTATCGGAGCTCCCTCGGTGTCTGTTTCAACAAAATACTGCATAATCTCTGGGCGAATGGCTTCAAAAACATAGCGCAAACGACCAATTACAGGAAAGTTTCTTCTAATGGTTTGCTTTTTCTGTGTGATATCTAGAACCCCTGCAATAATGAGTGGTCCAATAATAATTAAACTCCATAAAATTGGAGTCCATAGTATTGAAATTGCTGCAATTACAACTAATGTAAAACATGCAATCATAATAAAAAGTAATCTTACTTTCATTTGGTCTCTTATTTTATTATTGGTTAAAGTTGGTTTTACCCTTGATCGATTTCATTACCCTAAATAAACGAAATTTATTCTAAATCTCTTTAGTTGTTTTTTAGTTTCAACTAAAACAATAATGTATAAGTTGTAAAAGAAAGGTGGTAGCAATAAAAAATAGGCTTGTAAGGTATACTCTTCTCAAACCATTTAATTATTCGTAGACTCAAGGTTCGAATTATCGAACTTATTGACAGAGGATGTTAATCTATTAATAAAGAACGAAAAATGATATTTTGAACGAATTGGTCGCTTCAATATAACATCTTACTGGTATGAGATAGGTCATTTATCAAAACAATAATTTTTCTTAAATTTGGTTTGTAGGTTTATACTATGAAAAAGATTTTTTCAGTCATATTAAGTTTAGTTATTCTTATTACTTCAATGGGATTTACTGTTTCCTCTCATGTTTGTGGAGGAAAGAAAGTGAAAACTGTAATTAGTGTTGGGGT
>JBFIEB010000460.1:0-1792 GCA_041603555.1 Vicingaceae bacterium | reverse complement strand
TTTAGTGCAGATGCTGTTGCTAAACAATTTGATGCAGCTTATTCAACTACTGATTTTGATGAAATTATTAATGATGAGGACATTGATTTGGTGATGATAACCACCCGTCATGATAGTCATGCTAACTATGTTTTAAAAAGTTTAAAAGCCGGTAAGCATACATTTGTAGAAAAACCTTTAGCCATTAATCAAGAAGAGCTAGATCAGATTAAGGATTTTTATAAAGGTGAAGGTGAAAGGCCAGTTTTAATGACTGGGTTTAACAGACGGTTTAGTCAATTTACCACAGAAATTAAAAAGCATACAGACAAGAGGATTAATCCTTTGTTTGTTCAATATAGAATGAACGCTGGCTTCATTCCTTTAGATGCATGGGTTCATGAACATGGAGGAAGGATTATAGGTGAGGCGTGTCATTTGATAGATTTAATGTCTTCGTTAACTAATTCTAAAATAAGCTCGATTAGCTATGAAAAAGTTTCTCCAAATAATGATAAGTTTTCCCAACAAGATAATGTGGCTATAATTTTGAAGTATGAAGATGGATCGGTATGTAATATCCACTATTTTGCTTCTGGTAGTAAAAAAATCTCAAAAGAGTATATGGAGGTCCATTATGATGAAAAGACTATAATAATGGACGATTATAAAACCTTAAAAGGTTTTGGGGTTAGCATAAAAGAGATTGATCTAAATAGGAGTAATAAAGGTCAAAAGGAAGAATTAGAGGCACTATATGATACACTAAAGGGAAATAAAAAAGAATGGCCAATAGCTTTAGAAGATATGATTCAGACAACTGAGGCTACTTTTTTAATAAACAATTAATGTCTTTATTAAATAAAATTGAGGATGACAGTTTTATTGGTAGAAGCTTAAGAAACCTTCTTTCATTATACCCTTATGAGAAATGGAAATTAGGCAACACCTTTTTTCAGTTTTATGCACTTTTATTTAAAAACGAAAAACTGAGTTTTGAAGATGCCCAAAATTATCAATTAGGTGAACTTAAAAGAGTTGTAAACCAAGCTTATAATAACACCACTTTTTATAAAGAAAAATATGATAAGGCTGGGTTTAACCCATTGCAAATTAAAAGTTTAGAAGATATTAATGTTATTCCAATTCTCACAAGAGATGAGGTTAGAGAAAGCGCTGAGAAAATGATTGATAAAACCTATTCGGGAAAATTGTATAAATCAGTAACTAGTGGAACAACAGCTAAACCATTAACTATTTATAGAAATAAAGGAACAGCCCAAAAAGAGTATGCTGCAATTTGTTATCAATGGTCGAGGGTTGATTATCAGCCTGGTGATGGAAGAATTGAATTTAGAGGAATTTTAGATAAATCAACAACATTCATTCATTTAAAGCATGAGCGAGTTGTAAGAGTCAATATTATCGAAATGGCAACCGACAATGTTGATTCAATTTTAGCGGCAATTAAAAAAAGTGGTTACAATTATATTCATGGATACCCAGGTTCTATATATAAGTTCTTCAATTTGGTGATGAAAAAATATGGAGAATTTCCCAATGATATCAACATTAAAGCTTTTTTATTGGCCTCTGAAAATATTTTCGATTGGCAGATTGATTTAATGCGGGAGATGATTCCAGCTGCTAAGGTAATTTGCCATTATGGTCAAGCTGAAAAAGTAGCGCTTGGAGCTTGGAATAATGATGAGAATTATCACTTTATACCTTCATATAGTATTACCGAAATAGGCGAGAATAATATTATTGGAACCAGTTTTATAAGTGATGTTATGCCATTAATTAGGTACGA
>JBFIEB010000459.1:0-1798 GCA_041603555.1 Vicingaceae bacterium | reverse complement strand
TACAATTTCGGACTAGCCTTATTTTGGATACTAAAAGGACTGACCAAAAAAGTAATTATTGGTGATTACATCGCTGTTAATTTTATTGATCGAATTTTTGATAACCCCATGATGTTTACCGGATTTGAGAACTTAATGGCACTTTATGGTTATTCCTTACAAGTTTATGCCGATTTCTCAGGATATACTGACATAGCAATAGGAATAGCACTATTAATGGGCTTTACACTACCTCGTAACTTCAACTCGCCCTACAAAGCCAAAAATGTAGGAGAATTCTGGAAACGCTGGCACATTAGCTTGTCTTCTTGGTTAAAAGATTACCTCTACATTCCATTGGGCGGTAACCGTGGAGGAAGTGTGGGGACATGGATAGCACTAATATTCATTCTGGCCTTTATTGTAATGCTTTCAGGTAAAATGATTGTCCTTTATGCCTTAATATGGGCAGCATTATTATGCCTCTTTTTAGCCGTTTGGATAAAAACTTTTAGGGCTTGGTTAACCACTAACATTAATTTATTAATTACCATGTTATTAGGTGGTTTATGGCACGGAGCAAGCTGGCAGTTTGTTATTTGGGGTGGTTTAAATGGTTTAGGAATTGTTGTTTATAAGTTGTGGCGAAAAATTAGTCCTTACGAGAAATTCAATAACTTCTTTGCTATTGTGCTAAAAGTATTGATAACCTTCAATTTTATTACGTTTACACGTATTTGGTTTAGAGGGGAGTCTATGGAGTCTACCGGACAGATTTTAAACCAAATAGGCTCCAGCTTTAGTGTAGAATTAATTCCTGAAATACTGTACTCCTATAGCAATGTATTTATCATGATGCTAATAGGATATGTTATTCATTGGCTCCCTACTAAAACTAAGAACTGGTACACTGCAACATTTATTAAACTTCCTCTTGTTGCAAAAATGGTTGTAGCTACGATTACTGTATTTTGTGTCTATCAGGCAATGTCTTCAGAATTACAAGCCTTTATTTATTTTCAGTTTTAAGATTATCCTTAATATTACCTTAAAAAAATTATGGACAGTACAACAAATGCATTAAACTGGTTTGAAATACCGGCAACCGATATTGAAAGAAGTAAAAAATTCTATGAAGCCATTTTTGACATCGAAATGATGGTAATGGAAATGGAAGGAGCAAAATTTGCGATGTTTCCTTTTGAACCTGGAACCGGAAAAGCATCTGGAGCAATAGCCCAAGGTGAACACCACAAACCGAGTGGAGAAGGTACTTTTGTGTACTTAAATGCCAACCCTAATATGGACAATGTAATGGCAAGAGTTGAGGCTGCTGGCGGTAAAATAATACAACCTAAGTTTAGCATAGGTGGCAACGGTTTTTGTGCCTACATTATGGATACCGAAGGTGGTATAGTAGGCATTCATTCTATGGAATAAAAAAACATACTATCATATTGTTAGAATTGGTTATCTTTAATCAATGAACAAAGCCATTATCATATTATTTTTCAGTTTCCCTTTTTTAACCATAATCAAAGTTACTGCACAGCCAGGAATTGAATGGCAGAAATCTTTAGGTGGAACTGGTGTTGATGAAGCAGAATGTATCAAACAAACTACTGACGGTGGGTACATTGTTGCAGGCAGTTCAAGTTCAAATGATGGTGATGTAACAGGGAACCACTTAGCTTCTGATTTCTGGATTGTAAAACTTGCTAGCAATGGAAATCTAGTTTGGCAGAAATCATTAGGCGGTTCAGGTTCAGATAAGGCTTACTCAATATCCCTAACAACTGACAATGGTTACATTATTGCT
>JBFIEB010000458.1:0-1833 GCA_041603555.1 Vicingaceae bacterium | reverse complement strand
TATGATTTTAATAGTATTAAAATTTTCCACGATATCGATCGTGATTATTGCATTGAACCAATTTCTGATACTTGCTCTTTAATCGTAATTAACAGAGAAATAGGTTATACTGAGTTTTTCTTTGACCATTATGTAGACTCTTTTGAATTGATTATTTATCGGCATGACACACTCCCTTC
Organism: Vicingaceae bacterium; assembly: GCA_041603555.1. GTDB lineage: Bacteria > Bacteroidota > Bacteroidia > Flavobacteriales_E > Vicingaceae. Next base: position 1,654 of record JBFIEB010000458.1, on the reverse strand, counting down.
TTCATTTAATCTTTACGGTATTAGCTTAGATAATGATGATCCTGGGTTAATTTATACTTCGATAGGAGTAAATGGTGCCAGCACTAAAAGTTATTTGAGGTGTGAATTGTTTACACAGCATTTAAAAGCTATTAATCCTGATTTAGTGATTTTTTGTATAGGAATAAATGATGCTTACGATCCTAGTTTCTGCGAACATTGTTTTGAAGATAATTATGACACGTTGGTAAGCTGGATAAAATCTGTTAACCCTAATACTGAATTTTTGTTTGTAACGAATAATGACAGCTATTACAAGAGGAGATACCCCAACGAGCGAGTCTACAAAGCAAGAGATGTAATGATTAGTTTATCTAATAAACATAATGCCGGAATGTGGGATATGTTTAATGTTATGGGTGGTTTAGGTTCAGTTGATACATGGATTAAGCATGGATATGCAAAAAAGGATAAAATCCATTTAACTGCTGATGGTTATAAATTAATGGGCGATTTAATGTTCTCTGCTATAATGAAAGAATATGATAAACACCTTCAAACATCAAGCGCAGAATGATTAAAGCAGTGATATATGACATGGATGGTGTAATAATTAATTCTGAACCTTTATGGAGAGAAGCATTAATCCATTGCTTTAATGAGGTAGGGTTTAATTTTAGTCAAGACAAGTGCAGAATTACTCAAGGGATGCGATTAATAGAGGTGGTTGAATATTGGCATAACGAGCAACCTTGGGAGAGTAAATCATTAGAAGAAGTTGAGCAGGATATTCTTAAAAAGATTACCGAATTAATCATGGAGAAAGGAAAAGAGATGGACGGGGTTGCTGCATCACTTTCTCATTTTAAATCTAAGGGGTATAAAATTGGCTTAGCTTCATCATCAGCTACTTCGCTAATTAATGTTGCTTTAAATAAATTAGAACTACGTGACTCATTTGATGTCATCAATTCAGCGGAAAATTTAAAATTAGGAAAGCCACATCCGGAAATATTTATTAAAACAGCTGAACAGCTAAATGTTCATCCGAAAAATTGTTTAGTAATTGAAGACTCCTTTCATGGTGTATTAGCTGGAAAGGCTGCATTAATGAAAGTTGTAGCTATTCCTGATGAGGAAAATAAAAATGACTCTCGATTTAATATTGCTGATTACAGATTAAATAACTTGACTGAAATTGAAAGTATTTGACTGAAATTACCAACATATCAGATTGGTTCTCTTGCTTTTTTAGTTTAGAAAACATCAAGAATATCCTTACCTACAACGAAGGTGAGCCGCTAATTTTTACTGGCTTTTACTTTTGGGGATTTTTTGCTGTTGTCCTACTCTTCTACTCTATTATTTATAAAAAAAGAGGCATGCGTAATGCCTACCTCTTTCTTGTAAGCTTATTTTTCTATTACAAAACTAGTGGCTTATTTGTAAGTATACTCCTGTTTTCTACCATATCCGATTACATTATCGGACATCTCATTTACTCTTCAAGAAAAAAACTGTATAAACAATTGTTTGTTGCTACGAGTGTGATTATTAATCTGTTTGTACTCTGCTACTTTAAATATGCCTACTTCTTTACCGACTCTTTCAATGAGTTTTTCAATACCAATTATGAAGTCTTTAATCATTTTGCTCAATGGACAAATACATACGC
>JBFIEB010000457.1:0-1835 GCA_041603555.1 Vicingaceae bacterium | reverse complement strand
CTTACGCATCCATGACTATAGGCTCTAATTTCATTTTTGAATAAATTTTTAGAAGGGGTGTCATGGAAATAAATGGAATATTTATTGGGGAAAATAAATTTGATGAGACCCAATGAGTTTGAACTTCCGGCATTTTGGCGGATTTTATATTTAAAATTATTTTCATTAATCGAAGTCCAATTAATATCATTACTATTTATCAGTTCATATTTATTGGTGAATACTTGATAACTATTTCGTTGAAAATAAGTAGAGTCTTTTTTTATTTTAGGAAGCAATTCTTTTGAAGAAATACTATATGGAACATTCCAAAATGGGTATACAATCATATATTCCAATTCTTCGTTTACTTCCGGGGTTTGAGTATTTAGATTACCAACAACAACATTCACCGTTTTTTTTAATTCATTTTTTAGATATAATTTCATTTCATAAGAAGGAATATTAACATAAATGTAATTAGCCCCCCAACTGCTTAACCACCTCCATTTTTCTAAGCTCATTATAGCTTTTTTATAGTTACTATATGGACTTTCCGATAGCGCTTTTGCAGTATTTTTTCCAATTAAACCATCTGGATTTAAACCATGCTGAATTTGAAATTTTTCTAATGCTATAACGTAGTCAGAATCAGAACTATTTTCTTTTAAATAATTGTGAAGGATTAATGCTTTTCTTGATTCTATAAAAGCTGCTATAGAGTCTTTTCTAAAATGATGTACTGTAATAGCCTCTTTTGATAGAGAAGCAGTTTTAAGATATTTTTCGAAATATTTTTGTAGTTTAATATATTCTCTGTGTTGCGGTTGTAATGTTAGTAAAACATTGGTAATGCTATCAGTTTTAAATGAATTTAAAAGATGTTTAGGCAAATTTGCTTCAAACTTTTTTCTTGGAATTTTAGAAACCAATTTTGAAGAATCTTTAGGAATGGTCCCGTAGTTTAAATCTTTACCAATCAAAAAATATGAGTTGGTTAATAAAAGTTCTAACTCTGAAGCGATAGTATATTTGGCATTTTTTTTCTTTAACTCATTTAAGTTATTGGCAATACTCTTTAAAGAGCTACCATGGTAAAAATTAGTATCTAATCCATAATTATACGAACTCGAGAGAAGTTCGATTAACGCTGCTCCATTTCTATTTATCTCTAATGAATCGTTTATCCATATAGGATAGTGATTCATTTCTTCGTAAAATAAATTAATCCAGTCAACATTAGTTAATGTTATTTGTTGAATTTCTGTTTCGGGCTTGAGATTTTTGTAGTTATCAGAAATATAAACATGCAAGTTTTCTTTATAGTTTATTTTAACAGTATTTGTATTGTCAGAATTACTCGAAGAACACGAATACACAATCAATAGTACTGCAAGATAAAGAAAGGGTTTTCGCATTAGTTAGTCAAAATAAATTCGTGTACGAGAATATTCAAATACTGTTCCGAAAAAAGGATTATATTTTTAATTATTCCATATTTCCCATGATTTTTCTGCTTGTAATTTTAGCATTTCCATTCCATTTAAAGTAATACAACCTTTTTGTTTTCCTTTCTTCAGGAATTCGGTTTCTATAGGGTTATAAATTAAATCAAAGAGTAAGTGTTTTTGAGTGAGATTTTCATAATTAAAAGATGGCGAAGTTCCTATATCTGGAAACATTCCTAAAGGAGTGGTATTGACGATTAATTGATGATGTTTAATTACATATTCGTTCACATCATTATAAGATATTTCTTTCTCATCTTTTGGATTTCGAGAAACTAATAAGCAATCAATGTTAAGTTCGTTTAAAACATATTTGACAGCTTTTGATCCTCCACCTGTTCCAAATAT
>JBFIEB010000456.1:0-1839 GCA_041603555.1 Vicingaceae bacterium | reverse complement strand
GACGCCATTAAATTTAAAGGTTATGCTTTTCAAATTGAAATGAAATTTACAGCTTGGAAATTTGGTTTTAATGTTGTTGAAGTACCTATTGTATTTACTGACCGACAAGAAGGAGAATCTAAAATGAGCGGAGGTATTTTTAAAGAAGCTATTTTTGGAGTTATCCAAATGAAAATGAAAAGCTGGTTTAGAAAATACGAGAAATAATAACTACTTATTTCCGCACTTGTTGCGGAATCTTTTTATCATAAGATGCCGGAATAAATCCGGCAATATTCGTTTCTTTGCAGCATGAAAAAACTAATCAAAAATGCGCAAATAGTTAACGAAGGAATTATCTTTAAAGGTCATCTTTTAATTGAAGGAGAACGCATAGCTAAAATCTTTCAAGCCAATGATGATATTACTTCTGTAGAAAACAACAATGAAGTAATTGACATTCATAACAACTATTTAATGCCAGGTGTTATTGATGATCAGTGCCATTTTCGTGAACCGGGATTAACCCATAAAGCAACTATTAATACTGAATCAAGAGCAGCAGTAGCAGGAGGAACTACTTCATTTATGGAAATGCCCAATACTGTTCCGAATACATTAACACAAAAATTGCTTCAAGATAAGTATGATATTGCTGAGAAAACTTCTTTTGCAAATTACTCTTTTTACATGGGAGCTTCTAACGATAACATTGAGGAAGTTTTAAAAACAGACCCAAAAACAGTTTGTGGGGTAAAAGTATTTATGGGTTCTTCTACTGGAAACATGTTAGTAGATAATAAAGAAACTTTAGAAGAATTGTTTTCAAAATGCAAATTGCTAATTGCTGCTCATTGTGAAGATGAGACCACCATTAGAAACAATATGGCAGCATACAAAGAGAAATATGGTGAGAATGTTCCAATAGAATATCATCCAGAAATTAGAAGTGAAGAAGCTTGTTACTTGTCTTCTTCAATGGCAATAGAATTAGCAAAAAAACACAATACTCGTTTCCATTTGTTCCATTTATCTACTGCTAAAGAAATCGGCTTATTAAGAAACGATATTCCTCTTAAAGAAAAACGAATTACTGCTGAAGCCTGTATACACCATATGTGGTTTTCGGATGAAGATTATGAAACTAAAGGTGCATTTATAAAATGGAATCCAGCGGTAAAAAAAGCAAGTGATAGAGATGCCATTTTAAATGCAGTAATTGACGGAACAATAGATGTTATTGCAACGGACCATGCTCCCCATACCATTGATGAAAAACTAGACACTTATTTTAATGCTGCTTCTGGTGGGCCAATGGTACAACATGCTTTAGTAGCTATGCTCGAACATTACCACAATGGGAAAATATCTCTAGAGAAAATTGTAGAAAAAATGAGTCATGCAGTTGCAGATTGTTTTAGAATAGTAGATAGAGGTTTTATCAGAGAAGGTTATTATGCCGATTTGGTAGTGGTGGATATCGATAACCCTTGGACCGTTGAAAAAGAAAACTTACTCTACAAATGTGGCTGGTCTCCTATGGAAGGCTATGCCTTTAAATCTAAAGTAATGCAAACTTTTGTTAACGGACACTTGGTTTACAATATGGGAGATATTGATGAAGATTACAGAGGAAAACGAATGACTTTTGATTTTTAGATATTGTTATTTAAGATTCAATTATTGTTCCAGTTAGAAATTCAATAATGAATGGATTTCGTGTTAAAAATTAAGGGATTGGTCGCTACTTTTATTCCATTAATAGAAAATAGAAACTTAAAACAAAATATTATGAAAAAACTTTTACTTATTTGCCTTTTGGGCACTTTTGCATTTACTACTAATGCTCAAATTGGTGGT
>JBFIEB010000455.1:0-1839 GCA_041603555.1 Vicingaceae bacterium | reverse complement strand
GTTGAGCAGGGATTGCCTCAACAGTATGTTTATAGTTTAAATCAAGATAATCATGGCTTTATATGGATAGGGACAGGTGATGGAATTTCGAAATTTGATGGAATAGAATTTCAAAACTATACAACCAAAAATGGGCTAGCAGAAAATTTTGTTTCATGTTCCGCACAGCGTCAAAAAGACATCATTTGGTTAGGGCATAACAAAGGAGGAATAAGCCGAATTGTTGATGGAAAAATTCTCACAATTGTTTCGGATTCTTTAGTTGGTAGTAAAATAACAGCAATAATTGTAGATCAAGATAATTATGTATGGGCCACATCTCAGGCAGGATATTTAATAAAAATTTCTCCTCGATTAGAAGTCCAGAAATTTGATTTGTATAATAATCAGAAAAACATATATTCCATTACCGGAAAAATTGATGGGAATTTATTAATAGGCACCGATGAAGGTTTATTCATGTGGGCATTAGACAGCAAACTTAGACCAAGCACTTTTACTGAAATAGATGCCTTTAAGCTAAAAAAAATAGAGTGCATTACTAAAAGTAACTGGTTAAAAAAGAACGATTATTGGGTAGGCACTGCAGAATCAGGATTATACCATTTAAGATTTTCTGATGATCTAAAGCCCGAAAGTAGGCATTTTGATAATCACGAAATAAATGCTGCGGCTGTTCAGAATATAGAGGAAGACTTAAGTCGAAATCTATGGGTGTCTACTTATAATGGTTTATTTAAATTAATTTATGATAAGGAATTAAAAGGAGTGAATAAAATTATCCATTTTGGTGAAGAAAATGGAATCGGAAACTTTGTAAAAAAGACATTAGTCGATCGTGAAGGGAACGCTTGGATAGGGATGTATGGTGAGGGGCTTGCTATGCTAAAGGATGAAATATTTACCTTCTATAATCACTCCCAAGACGGTTCAATTCCAAATGATACCCGGTATATACTTCATAGAGACAGTATTAATTGGTATGGCTTATCAAATGGTCTACTTAAAGTAAGTAAAGATGGCGAGAAAAAACACTATTCAGCCCAAAATGGATTTAAAAATATTGGGGTAACTTGTATTTTAGGAAGAGGTAATGAATTATTTATCGCCACTGATGGTGAAGGTTTGTTTCGATTTAATACTAAAACTGAAAAGTTTAAAAAAGAATTTCTGATTACCTCTTATTTAGCCAACTCTATTCATAAAATGGTTGCTCACAATAATAATTTATGGATTGCTACAGAAGGTGGCTTAATAAAAACGAATGTAGTTACCGGAAAATCTGAAGTATATAATACCCTTAAAGGATTAAGACATAATTCGATATATGATATTCATTTACTAAAAGGTGGGGCAATTGCAGTTGGGTCGCATAGTAATGAATTAACTTTTATTAAAGATGGTGAAGTTTCTCATATTCCAATAGCAGATGTTGACCAATTAATGGACATCGTTGATATTGAAACTGATGGAAAAGGTAATATTTGGCTTGCAACCTTAGGTAATGGAGTATTCAAGCAAGAGGCTGACAGTTTTTTACAGATTACTACAGAAAAAGGATTAAAATCAGATTATTGCTACAGCATCATTTCTGATAATAAAAATGGAATCTGGGTTGGTCATAGAGGAGGCTTGAGTAGAATAGGTAAAGTATCATTAAAAGTGGAAGTTTTCGATAGTAAAAAAGGAATCAATGTTGATTTTAACAAAGGTTCTACGTTTTCTGATACGGAAAATAATTTATGGTTTGGAACGAATAAAAAAGTGGTTAAGTTTAACCCTAAAAAATTCCTAAAAAACACTACCCCCCCAATTGTAAGTATTAAAAATATATTTATC
>JBFIEB010000454.1:0-1851 GCA_041603555.1 Vicingaceae bacterium | reverse complement strand
GTTTTTATCATTTTTTGCATCATCTGTGAAAGAATAAAAATTCATTGTTTGAGAATTTCCATTTCCATCAACTACACCAATGTCTTCAAATGCATATCCATTGTGGCTTCTTTGTATAATGAATTTTTCATTATTTATTTCACTTTCAGTTACCCATTCCAATTGATTTTTATCTGAATTACAATCAATCGTAAATGACGACATTTCAACAGGGAGTGTTATTGTAGCACCTGTTATTTCAAAATAGATAGCATTTACCCAATCATCTGCTGACCCAATAATTCTATAATCAAATACAGTTGAGCCATTAGGAATAAGACCAGCAACATCATTAAATTCATCTTCTGTTGGCCATGAAAGATTGTCACCAGTACCACCTAAAGTTACCAAAGCACCATTAGCAAAAGCATCTCCATCGTCAAGTCCTCCACCAACAGTAGTAATAACAGTATTGTTAACCCATACAGTTGAAACCTGAGCACCGGTTCCAGTTGAAAAAACAAAACCAGTTCCTAAAGCAGCAAAAAATCCAGGTACAGCCGTGTTAATTGGAGCTGTATATATTGTATCAACAATTACCGCGGCACCTCCAGCAGCACCCGATCCAATGGTAACATGAATACCAGATGTAATTACGGTAGGAGCATTCCAAACGACAATAAGCCCAGCTCCATCAGTAGCTGGTGCATTTGCCTCCATTAAGGTGTAAGTTAAATTTGATCCAGGTGCAGCAGCATTTAATCCAGGTCCTAATAAAGCAGTAACATCTTCATATCGAGTATATACTTGCCAAGGATTAGGAACAGATGCAGCAACTTGACCTAAATTCAACACTTGAAGAGGTAAAGAAGGACCACTCATACTAAGGTTGTTAGGGCCTAAGTCTCCAGCGTTGTATAAACCTGAATAATAAACATAAGCTTTAAATACAGTTGTTGCTTCAACAGTTTTAGGGATAGTAACGGTACAACTTGCAGTATTAGTTCCACAGGCATCACCACGTACTTGTAAATTACCAGACTGATTGATAAGTTGGACCATTTGCCCATGTGAAAATCCAGAACACATTAAGCAAAAAATCAAAACAAGCTTATTCGTAAAAGGAGTAAAATGTTTCATTTGTTTTTTTTTATATTATAAAAGTAACCTATTCTAACAGTGTAATCAACTTAATTCCAACTATATATTAACATTCTTTTGATAATTAACAAATTAGTTAAAAAATGTTTTAATTAATCTACAACCTAAGTCGTAAAAACTAATAAAAAGGTTGCTTTTTTCATTAATTTATTAGATGAAAATATCAACTTTAGTTTTTAATATAACAGTTAAAATCAAGTTTACCCCTAAAATATATTTTATACATGCAAGTGATGAGTTTTATCATTATTTTTTTAGAAGCGGTCATTTATGTATTTTTGTGACCAGATGATTCTTTCACGTAAATTTAAATTTAAATGCCGAGATACCATAAGTTAGGGAATATTCCACAGAAAAGACATACAGTTTTTAAAAAGCCTGATGGAAGCTATTATTATGAAGAACTATTTGGGACTGTTGGATTTGATGGAATGTCCTCATTGCTATATCATACGGATAGGCCTACGCAGGTTAAGGAGGTGTTAAAATCTTACTCGGTTGAGCCTAAAGTAGCTGTAGAGAAAAATATGAAATCGATTTCATTAAAAGGATTTTCTGTTCCATCGACAGCAGATTTTTTGGAGAGTAGGAAAACAATCTTATTTAATTCTGATTGTTACATTGTGTTAGCTAGCCCCAAAAAATCCTTAACAGATTATTTTTATAAGAATACTGATTCTGATGAAGTAATATTTATTCATGAAGGATCGG
>JBFIEB010000453.1:0-1854 GCA_041603555.1 Vicingaceae bacterium | reverse complement strand
TTGAACATCACTTTGCCTCCCAGCAAAATTCCACATAAAATACCTCCAATAAAGATGCCCCCACTGGTAATTAATCAGGAATGACATATTCTCTCCAAAAGTTGGAATTTTTATCGTTTCACCGTTTGATGCTCTTTTATTCTTTCCTTTATAACCACTCCAAGCTTTATAATCTGCAATATGATGGGCTTGAGAACTCCACATTCGAGGTAAAAACCCGGATGTTTTTTCATCGTAATTTGGTTTATCTTTTTGTCCTTCATTTATATGGATATATTTACCAGATACTTCATCTTGAAAATAAATTGCTGGCCCTTCTTTATAAGGCTCTTGAGCATCAACTGGAGTATTAAAATATTGTCCTGTTAAAAATGGTGCCGAACCATATTGTTCACGATTTAAATAAGATAATAAGCTAAATGCATTTTCTGGATTATTCTCATCCATTGGCGGATTAGCAGCAGACCTTACCATAATCACGGCATAGGTGGAATACCCTACTAGCATAACCATAACACAAAGAATAATAGTATTCCAAATAACTTTGCCTTTCTTTTGAGTGTAATAAATTCCAAAAGAAATAAGCACAGCTAGCAGAAATATAAAAATCAATAAGCCTGAATGAAACCCCATTCCTACTGTATTCACAAAAAATAATTCGAACATGGCTCCAAGCTTAACTGTTCCTGGAATTATTCCAAACTGAACTACCCCTAGTACCAATACTGAGAAACCTGCTGCTTTTAAAAAATTCTTTAGGTCAAGCTCTCTTGTTTTAAAATAATACAAGAATACCATTGCAGGTATGGCTAGTAAGTTTAGTAGGTGAACTCCTATTGAAAGCCCCATCAAATAAGCTATAAAGACTATCCATCGCGTACTATGACTTTCTGATGCAACTGCATCCCATTTTAAAATTGCCCAAAAAACTAAGGCAGTAAATAAAGATGACATAGCATACACCTCTCCCTCAACAGCAGAAAACCAAAAAGAATCAGAAAACGTATAGGCTAATGCACCTACAGCTGCAGCACCTAATATTGCAATGTTTTTAGCTTGGGTAATTTCTCCCGATTTAAGCGCTAATTTCTTTACTATTCTGGTAATAGACCAATATAAAAAGAGTATGGTAAATGAACTACTTAAGCCTGAGAGTACATTAATGGCATAGCCTGCCGATTCACCAGAACTAAACATGGTAAAAAATCGACCAATTAACATAAAAAGTGGCGCCCCTGGAGGGTGCCCTACCTCTAAATTATAAGCTGTTGCGATAAACTCTCCACAATCCCAAAAACTAGCTGTAGACTCAATAGTAGAAATATATACAAAGGATGCTATTGACCATATTACCCATCCTATAATGTTATTTAATTTTTTGAAATCCATGTGTCTAATTTTTATAGAATACGAAAATATGAAATTCTAAAGAATTTATTGTTAAAGGATGTTAATCTATCTTAATATTTGTTTTGGGTGAAAAAAATATTTTACTACATTTGCCGACCTTATCCGCCTTCAAGGCGAGACAAGACTGCCCGATGGTGTAACTGGCAACACGTCTGTTTTTGGTACAGAAGAGTCTAGGTTCGAGCCCTAGTCGGGCAACATCAAAAAACCCTCCATGTTTGGAGGGTTTTTTATTAGTCTTTGTTTTACAACCTAACTCGGAACGAAAACTGAATACCAAATTGATTATTATAATCACCTTCCGAACTATAAGTAGGTTTTGCAATCAAGCTTGTTGAGGTATTATTGTGCATAAACCATCCAAAATGTAATCCAATTCCAAGCCCAATAGATTGAACCTTATAATTTTCGAAATCTTGTTTTACATTAGCTCGTGAATTTCCG
>JBFIEB010000452.1:0-1859 GCA_041603555.1 Vicingaceae bacterium | reverse complement strand
CCATTAATCTGCATTGAAATGCCCATTTATCAATCAGATAAAGAGGTTGACAGAGCAAAAAAACACATTGATTTTTTAAAAAATAATTACCAAAATGTAAGTTCTGTAAAAACAGAATTAACAGCTGTATTTGATGCTTTTATAGCAGCCATGCCTGCCACAGATGAGGAAGATAGAAAAATGGGGCTTGTAAATACACGTGCCCGATTAAGGATGACTACCCTTTATTATTTTGCTGCACTTAATAATTATTTGGTATTGGGTACCGGCAATAAAGTGGAAGATTTTGGAGTAGGCTTTTATACCAAATATGGCGATGGAGGGGTAGACATAAGTCCAATTGCCGATTTAGTAAAAACGGAAGTTTATGAATTGGGTAAGGAGCTGAATATAATTAATGACATACTAATTGCACCACCAACTGCTGGGCTTTGGGGAGATGAACGAACAGATGAGGACCAAATTGGTGCCAGTTACCCGGAATTGGAATGGGCCATGGAAATTGCAGAACAAGCAAATATAAATTTTACAGCTTTTACTGTAAGGGAACGGGAAGTTTTTGAAATTTATACACGATTAAATACCATTAATCAACATAAAATGCAGCCAATTCCTGTTTGTAGTATTCCTAATGAGTTGAGGTGATTAATTAAAATGTTCAAATACCACTTTCGCTCTTTTCTTACTTATGGTTTTTTCTAACTCTTTTAGGTTTGCCTTTTTAATCCTGGCTACAGATTTAAACTTCCATAGCAATTGTTGGCTCGTTTTATAACCGATTCCCTTTATTTCGGAAAGCTCAGATTTTATAGCACCTTTGCTTCTTTTATCTCTGTGGTGCGTTATTCCAAACCGGTGGGCTTCGTTTCTTAAGTACTGTATCAATTTTAATGATTCCGATTTTTTATCTAAATACAAAGGGATGGAATCACCCGGGAAATAAATTTCTTCCAGTTTTTTGGCAACACCAATAATGGTAATTTTTCCTCGTAACCCTAATTTATCCAGACTCTTTAACGCAGAACTAAGCTGTCCTTTCCCGCCATCAATAATGATGAGCTGAGGTAGCGGTTGCTTTTCTTCTTTTAATCTTTTGTAACGTCTATAAATGACTTCTTCCATAGAGGCAAAATCATCCGGACCCTCGACTGTTTTGATATTAAAATGGCGGTAATCTTGTTTACTTGGTTTAGCATCTTTAAAAACAACGCAAGCGGCAACAGGGTTAGTTCCTTGTATGTTAGAATTGTCAAAACACTCTATGTGTATTGGTTTTTCAGCCATTCGTAAATCTTTTTGCATACGTTCTAATATTCTATCAGAGTGCTTTGTAGGACTAACATTTGCTTTTTGCTTGTTCCGTTCTAAACGGTAATATTTCGCGTTCCGTTCAGAGAGTTCTAATAACTTTTTTTTATCACCTCTTTGAGGAACTAAAAATTGAATGTTTTCAACTTCTAATTCAGGTTTAAAAGGAACTAATACTTCTTTTGAATCGCTATCATACCGTTGTCTCAATTCTGCAATTCCAATTTGTAAAAGTGCATCATCAGTTTCATCTAATTTCTTTTTTAATTCTATGGTATGTCCTTGAATAATGGCGCCATTAATCACTTTGAGGTAATTTACATAACCATAGTTGTTGTCTGAAATAATGGAGAATACATCCACATCATTTATGGTGGGACTTACCACCACAGATTTGCTTTGATACTTTTCAAGGATTTCTATTCTTTCTTTTAGCAGTTGAGCTTTTTCATATTCTAAATTTGCGGAATACTCCTTCATTAAAGGTTTTAAATTTCGCATTACCCCATTGATATTTCCTTTAATAATCGATCTTATGTGCATAATTGAAT
>JBFIEB010000451.1:0-1875 GCA_041603555.1 Vicingaceae bacterium | reverse complement strand
ACCACATATGAATCTGCATGCTGGCCGTTTGTAACGAAAGTTTTACTTCCATTAATGCAAAACTCATCATCAGACAGTGCTTTCATTGTAGTCTGTGGTAGATAAAAACTACTACCTGTCCCCGCTTCACTTAGCGAAAGCGTTGTAATATGCCGTCCTTCACATATAGGTGTTAGGAAGTCTGCCTGTTGGCTTGTTGTTGGATTTGCAGCAATTACCGAACTTCCAACACAATGCATTCCAAAACATATAGCAGTTGAAGCACACTCTTGCCCTAGGACTTCACAAACTTTTGCTAAAGTCAAAACACCAGAGCCTAACCCTCCATATAAACTGGGAATAACCAAGCCGCCAAGACCTTCTTCTTGCAATGCCCTTATTGCTTTTTCTGGCCACTTAACGGTATCACCCAAAAGATCAACATTAGGCGCTACAACTTCTCTAGCAATTTTCTGCGTCTTTAATAGTAATGCTGTTACTTCCTGAGACTGCATGTTGATCACCTAAATATTTATTAAAATCATTGTAACGAGTACATATTTAGATTTACATTAACATTAACTAAAGAAGCAATAAACAACTAAATGTTTTTTTACTTCTTTAGTTTATAAAGCTTACGTAACCTTAATGATGATCTATCAATGAAAATGAAAGTACTTTTTCAACACTTTCGATGCGATTTGCTCCAGAACCAACTAAGCATTGACCGTTCACATCACATCCCCATAAGTGATAAGCTTTAAAATTTTTCAAATCTTCATGCAATTGCTCACGATGCGGCATTTCCTTAGAGATTAAAGCATCTGATGCTCCCTCTTTGGCCATTGAAACTTTAATGCGTTTGATTTCTGCCATCAATTCTTTTACACATTTCCCATCCCAACTACCAACAACTCTGCCACTACTCGTTTTTATTTCATCCATAATTGTCTCCCCAAACTTAAAATTAAAAACGTTCTCTGACCATCATAAGAACTACTTTTGGAATTAGCCAGTCATGACCAGTTTTTTGTTCTTGCACAACTATTCTCATATCGTCAGCTGTAAAATAAATTCCTTTTTGTGCTGCCATACTAATATATGTAGAAATAAAGCTATCTGCATCATTAGTTGCTTCTAATTTTGCAAGCATTGCATCATCGTCTTTTAATATTTCTCCAAATTTTCTGACCTCTTTCTCAAAAGCACGATTGTTAGCATCTCTTGCCTGTGCTGAATCTAACATCTTCTAACTCCCTTTTATAAATATTTATATAATTAGCTATATATCTTCCTACTGAGTCTTCAACTCTATAAATAACAAGAGCCGCTATTAAAATATACTCACTACGAACAGCTTTGATAATCCGTATCTACACTATAAAACTAAGTAAAATTACCTAGTTTGTAATGGAACTAAACATAACATTCTCACTAAGAAATGCTCACCAACTACTCCCAACTAGCCTTACAAAATGGACTTTTACTCTCTATTATCATTTTCCAAGGCTAAGTAAAAAATTCGCTAGCAAGCTTGATATATTTTTCTTGCCCATCTTTTTGTTAAACTTGTTTAATACAAACATCGTTGATATAGATTGAACCCATATTAGAAGATTGTTTGCATGGGTTTTTTCCAGGCCTATTTTGTCGGCATAACTGTACTCTAAACATTAAAATATGAAGGGAGTTTGAAGGAGCTTAAGTATTAAACACATTAAAATATAGTAAATGAAGGGGATGTGGTTTCGGTTAATAAAATATTTACAATCAATCACTTAGATTAAGACAACAGAACTACGAACCAAGGGGTCAGGAGTTCGAATCTCTTCGGGCGTACCATATAAAAAAAAGGCTTACATTCTCATGATTGTAAGCTTTTTTTTATCTGACGTT
>JBFIEB010000450.1:0-1876 GCA_041603555.1 Vicingaceae bacterium | reverse complement strand
TGGCTTATGGACTAAAAAAGTTATCTGGACTTAGTTATATTTTAAGTGTTGTCATTATGTTTGTTGTCGCTATTGTTTTACATAAATTATTTTGTGTAGATACAAAGCTAAACAGAATTCTTCAGCAATATTTTGGTATTTAGGTTATGGATACCTTGACATCAACATTGAATGTAACAAATATATCTGTTCCTAATATTTTTGCTTGGGTTCCTGCTGGAAGAATTACTTGTGCATAATTTTGGAGCTTAACAGGATACAAAGAAGTTGTACTATGTTGCACATCATTTTTGTAATATATAATATTTGGGTGCAAGATAGCAGATCCTTGTGTAATCGGATTATATTCTATGCCATGGGTGCAAAGTTCATAGTTATGATTTATATTATCAGATATTTGAAATTGTGTTCCATGAGGAATATATGCTCTTGTATTATTTTCGGCATTATTTGCATCGACATTGATGACACCTGTAACACCAGATACGATCACATTAGACATTTGTTCCTGTCCTATGATAGGCCTTCCTCTGACATTTGGACCGTTAAAATAAATATCTGTTCCTTGATCGTGACCAAGAATGGTATCGACAGTTTTCGGAGGCTGCTGTTGTCTAATTTGGGCCGGGGCCGGGGCCGGAACTGGAACGGGTGCTTCGTTTGCCATAATCAGAATTATTTTGTTTTCTTAGTTGTGTTTTCTTTCTAGTATATTTTTACGTGTATATATTAGAAATTTCATTTTTATATTTGTCATAAATCTACTTATTCCGATCTTAATTTCTCCACATATACTATAATACGGTGTGACACAATCTAGTGCTACAATATAATGGGAGGAAATAAAGTTCTCATGTTCGCTATCTTAATTGTTTTAATCGGATCACTTAATTGGGCTCTGATTGGTGCCTTTGATTTTAATCTAATCGAAAAACTATTAGAAGGAGAGCAGAATAAAACTTATAGAAGAATTATTTATATATTAGTCGGGTTAGCTTCTGTAGCACTTGTGACAAATAGAGATATGATGCTTCCATTTTTAGGGAGATCAGCTGTTCCTTGCGCACTTCTAAATAAAGTACCTCCACCAGATGCGACAAAAACAATTGAAATTTATGTCAAGCCAAGTAGCAAAGTTATTTATTGGGCTAGTTCTATCGACGAAGACGACGATCCTACTACCATGCTTCACGCCAAACAAGCATATGGCAAGGTCGATAATTCGGGTACTGTTGTTGCCGATGAATATGGAAAAGCAATTCTAAAAGTTCAACCTCCTCAAGAATATTATGTTAACAATATGTGGAAAAAAACTTTAGCAGCTCATATCCATTATAGAGTTTGTGAAAACAATCTAATGTTAGGGCCTGTTCAAACGATAAATTTGAACTGATAACAAATACATTACCTTTGTTGCCCACATTGGCAATTTTGATTACCACAATAAGAACATACATGCGAGTTAAAATTATAGACAAGTTTCCTACTACAACCACAAGAGTTAGAAGATTGGAGACTATTGTAAGAAGGAACATTCATAGCTCTCAAATATCCATGATAAGAATCCACATCAGGTAACACATTTAGACTGCGAAATAATGTAGGCCTCATTTTCATTGTTGGGGAAAATTTTTCCATGTAATTAGATTGATACACGACAAAGATAGCGACAGCAACTATAGCTACTAACAATAGAGTTCTATCGTCCATTTTATTCTGTTATTACGGTTTTATATAATTGAAGAATATAATAATGATCATCATAATTACTTGTTATATAATAAATATACAATATCTAAATTACGATCTGTATTAAAATATAATACAAATTGATGGTATGTTATTATCTATTATCGATAATCAAATACCTAAAATA
>JBFIEB010000449.1:0-1877 GCA_041603555.1 Vicingaceae bacterium | reverse complement strand
GCTCCTTGATAGGTGATGTGTTTTAAATAGTTGTTCTCTCCGATTTTTAGACTTTTATCTTCATGGTCTCTGTCATCTTTAAATTCTTCAGGGATATCAAAATTTGGAAGCAACACATTACGGGCTAACTCAAAAGTTTCAATTTTTTCAGCAATTTTTTGGGTGTTGATGATAGCCTCTGGTAAATCAGCAAAAAGTTGCTTCATTTCATCGGCAGATTTTATGTAGAATTCATCATTTGGAAATCCAAAACGAAACTCTCTACCTCTAGAACCTATATATTTTTTGGGTTGTTCTTTGTATTTTCCATCCCTTATACACAACAAAATGTCATGAGATTCTGCATCATCTTTATTGGCGTAATAAGAATTATTACAAGCGACATAGTTAACTTGATGTTGTTCAGCAAACTCCAATAATACCTTATTGATGTCATTTTCTTCATCAATGCCATGCCTGTTCAATTCAAGATAAAAGTCATCTCCAAAGTGTTCCTTCCACCAAAGTAAAGCTTCTTCAGCTTGCTTTTTTCCTTCAAATAAAATCTTATTAGGAATTTCTCCCCAAATACCACCTGATAAGGCAATTAAGTCATCTTTATATTGAAGTAAAAGCTCCCTATCTATACGAGGAACATAGTAAAAACCATCAATATTGGCATATGATGCAAGTTTTATTAGGTTTTGGTATCCTTTTTTATTTTTTGCTAATAATACAGTTTGGAACCCATCATCTTTATATGATTTATCATTTCTATCATGGCAAAGATAAAACTCACAGCCAACAATTGGTTTAATGCCATTTTTTATAGCATCTCTTACAAAATGAAAGGTAGCCATCATGTTGCCGTGATCAGTAAGGGCAATAGCATCCATTCCAAGTTCTTTGGCTTTATTTACTAAGCCTCCAACTTTTGTGGTGGATTGCAGTATAGAAAATTGTGAATGGTTGTGTAATTGTATAAAAGGAACATCTTTAAGTTCAACACTAATTTCAGAGGTAACATTTATTTCTTTTTCTGATGCTTTTTTTTCTTTTTGTTGATCTACAAAATTAGCTTCAGATAATTGTGGGGCTTCGTATACCAATCTATCCACATCTGTAATTTCTTTAGGATGAATGACTCTGTTTTTTATCAAACCAAAGAAACAACGAGCTGTTGCATCAACATCATAAGCAGCATCATGAGCATCTCCAAATCCTTCTCCGAAAAGTTTAATGTGTAAATCGGTTAGTTTTGGGTATTTGAATCCGCCACCCCTTCCTCCTGGAATTTCACAAAAATCGACAGATGTTTTCATGGTGTCGATAGCTACTTTTTCAGCTAAATTATTTTCAATCTTTAGACGATAAAACTCAGCACCAACAACATTAATGTCAAACTCAATGTTATGACCAACATTGTATTGGGTATTTTCTAAATCTTTCTTTAAATCTTCTAGAACAAGCCTTAAATCATGTCCATCTCTTTCAGCTCTTTCGGTGGTTATTCCATGAATCTTTGAGACACCTATTGGAATATCATATCCATCTGGTTTAACAATGTAGTTTTTCGCTGACAGGAGTTTTCCACTGTTGCTATGCAGTTGCCAAGCCAATTGAACCATTCTTGGCCAATTATCTGAGTCGGAAATAGGCGCCTTAAAATTTTTAGGCAATCCGGTAGTCTCGGTATCAAATATTAAAAACATTAATTGCTAATGATTAAATTCTAGAATGAATTAAGTAAGATAAAATTAAACATATGTGCTTATCATTTTGAAAATAAAAATAGAATTAACCAACACTTTTTTAACAATAAGTTTTATATAAAAAGAAGTATATGTTCTCTTTATTGTTTCTAAATGATTATAATTGTTATCCGTTAATTTTTGCTG
>JBFIEB010000448.1:0-1888 GCA_041603555.1 Vicingaceae bacterium | reverse complement strand
GTTATCTTTAATTCAGATTCAGAACAAATTCAAGCCATATTAGCTTATGAACAAGCCATCCAAAATCCTGATGATAATGATAGTATGCAAATCGCATTTGATAAAATGGATGCTTTAAAAGCATGGGATTATGAAATAAGAATTAAGCAAGTTCTAGGACAACTAAACATTCATGATTTAGATCAAAATGTTGGTGAGCTATCGGGTGGGCAACAAAAAAGAATAGCCTTAGCACAAGTGTTGATTGAGGAGCCGGATTTTATTATTCTGGATGAGCCTACTAACCACCTTGACATTGAAATGATAGAATGGTTGGAAAACCATTTATCTAGTGAAAACATGACCATTTTAATGGTGACCCATGATCGATATTTTTTAGAAAGAGTTTGCAACGAAATTATTGAACTAGACGATGAAACGCTCTATAAATATAAGGGAAACTATAGTTATTATTTAGAAAAAAAGCAAGAGCGAGAAGAGGTTTTTGAAGCCAATGTAGATAAGGCTAAAAATCTTTACCGAAAGGAGTTGGAATGGATTAGAAGGATGCCAAAAGCAAGAGGAACCAAGGCAAAATCAAGAGAAGATGCTTTCTATAAAACGAAAGAAGTAGCACATCAAAAAAAGGATAACAGTATAGTTGATATTGAAATCAACATGAACAGGTTAGGAGGGAAGATTTTAGAAATACACCATGCTAGAAAGTCTTTTGGTGATTTAAAAATATTAGATGATTTTAACTACATTTTTAAGAAAAAAGAGCGAGTAGGAATAGTTGGAAAAAATGGAGTTGGTAAAACCACTTTGTTGGATTTGATTTTGGGGAATCAAGAATTAGATGGAGGGAAAATAGTAAAAGGAGAAACGGTTGTTTTCGGTTACTATACTCAAAGCGGTATGAAATTGAAAGATGATAAAAAAGTTATTGAGACCATTAAAGATATTGCTGAAGTTATTCCATTAACCAAGGGAAAGAAATTAACTGCTGCACAACTACTTGAACGCTTTTTGTTTCCGAAGCACATGCACTACAATTTAGTTGAAAAATTAAGTGGTGGGGAGAAAAGAAGACTTTATTTATTGACTATTTTAATTCTCAATCCTAACTTTTTAATTTTAGATGAACCTACCAATGATTTAGATATTCTTACCTTAAATGTGTTGGAAGATTTCCTTATGGATTTTCAAGGATGTTTAATAATTGTTTCCCACGACAGGTATTTTATGGATAAGTTGGTTGATCATTTATTTGTGTTTGAGGGAGATGGAAAAATTAAAGATTTTATTGGAAAATATTATGATTACAGGCTTAAGGTTAAAACGGAATCACCCAAAGAAAAGATAAATCAAAATAAAGATAAACTGGTAATTGAAAAGCCTAAAAGTGACCAAGCAAAAACAAAACTTTCTTATAAAGAAAAATTGGAATTTGAAAGTATCGAAAGGGAATTAGCAGCGCTTGAAATTAAAAAAGAAGAACTAACTAGCAAATTGAATAACGTTGTTTCAGATCATGAAGAATTACTGGCTATATCTAAAGAGTTAGGTGAGGTCACCAATGACTTAGATGCTAAAACCGATAGGTGGATCGTTTTATCGGAGTACAGTTAGTCACTTTTAATTTTTTAACTTAATCATGCAAGTTGGTATATTTCTTGATGAATTTACTGCGAGTGAATGGATTTATTTAATTTTAATCAAAATTTTAAAAAGTGAAAACTAGAATTCACCTATTTCTTTTTCTAATAACACTCCTGTTTTTCTGTAATGTTTTATCCACACTGACAGGATTTCCTAAAGGATCTTTCTTTTGTCGATATACTTTAAATTCAAAAGTTTCTCCTTTCTTTAATTTAATATCATCATGATAATCAGGATAAACTCCTTC
>JBFIEB010000447.1:0-1894 GCA_041603555.1 Vicingaceae bacterium | reverse complement strand
GAAAAGGGTGGTGATTTAGAAGTTTTTGAAACATTTACCGGTGGATTAGTTGCTCCAGAAAGTGATAATAATCCGTGGAACTATAAATTTACCTGGAATCCTAGAAATGTTGTTTTAGCAGGGCAGGGAACTTGTAAATTCATTCAAAACAAACGTTATAAATACATTCCTTATCATAAATTATTTAGAAGAACTGAAATTATTGAAATTGATAATTACGGAAAATTTGAAGGCTATGCTAACCGTGATTCTTTACAATACCGAGAAATTTATGGCTTGCAAGAAATTCCAACCATGTATAGAGGTACACTCAGAAAACCTGGTTTTTGTAAAGCTTGGCACTATTTTGTAAAACTTGGAGTAACTGACGATTCTTATATCATGGAACATTCTGAAAATATGACTAATCGCCAATTCATTAATGCGTTTCTTCCTTACAACCCGGATGATTCAGTTGAATTAAAGTTTAAACACTATTTTAATATTCGCCAAGATGACATTGAAATGTTTGAAAAATTTGAATGGTTAGGGATATTTGAAAATACCAAGATCGGATTAAAGGAAGCAACCCCTGCACAAATATTACAGCATATTTTAGAACAAAAATGGACATTGGAACCAGATGATAAAGACATGATTGTAATGTGGCACCGATTCCGTTACAAAATGAATGGAGAAGATAAAGAACTACACTCTTCTATGGTGGTAAAGGGCGATGATCAAAAATATACAGCAATGGCAAAAACAGTAGGGCTCCCCGTTGCTATTGCTACTAAAATGATATTAAATGGAACTATTAACACGCCTGGAGTTCATGTTCCTATTTTAAAAGAAATTTATAATCCTATTTTAAAAGAATTGGAAAATTATGGGATTAACTTTATCGAAAAAGAAGTTGAACCATCATTTTACTAAGCAATGAAAATTTTAATCGTATCAGCAACCTATTTGGAAATTGAACCCTTGCTTTTACAATTTAGATTTGAGAAAGAAATTAATCAGAAACTCAAAAGCTACACCTATAGCAACCATGAAATTGATGTCTTAATTCCAGGTGTTGGCATGACCTGTACAGCCTATTGGATGGGAAAAACATTAAACTCTAAATTGTATGATGCATGTATTAACTTAGGTTTGGCAGGTAGTTTCGGTAATGATCTTACAATTGGTCAAACTGTTCACATTACATCTGATAGGATATCAGAATTAGGTGCAGAAGATGGAGAGTCTTTTCTTTCTCTAATTGACATGGATTTGATTGAAGATGAAGATTACACACTAAATCATGGTGAAATGAAAAATACCATTGCGTTAGAAAATCAAATAATAGATGCGCTAGAAAACGTAAGTGCCATTACAGTCAATACTACCCATGGTGATGACACCTCCATTCAAAAAATAAGAGAATTATTTAACCCGCAAGTTGAAAGTATGGAAGGAGCTGCCTTCTTTTACGCTTGTTTATTAGAAGGGATAACTTGCTCTCAAATTAGAACAATATCCAATAAAGTAGAAAAAAGAAATAAAGAAAATTGGGATATTCCACTTGCTGTAAAAAATCTATGTGCAACGGGATTACAACTCATTAATTCTCTTTAATTCCATTGTCATTCTGAGTGAAGTGCAACGAAATCGAAGAATCTTTTTACTTTTGTCCTATTAATTTATAAAGATACCTCCGCTTCGGTCGGTATGACAAAAAAAATGACCAACAAACTAACCATAGGTTTCTCTCCTTGTCCAAATGACACTTTTATTTTTGATGCATTAATTCATGGTAAAATTGATACTGAGGGTTTAAATTTTAAAGTCTATTTAGGTGATGTTGAAGACTTAAATAATAAAGCATTTAATGATGAATTGGACATCACTAAAATTAGCTACCATGCCTACG
>JBFIEB010000446.1:0-1896 GCA_041603555.1 Vicingaceae bacterium | reverse complement strand
TGCGAGATGTGATGGAAAATTCACAAGAAGATTTTATTTCACTAACTAAAGAAATTGACATTTTGGGGATGTACTTAAAGCTAGAAAATCATCGTTTTAAAGATAAGTTTGATTACTCCTTTGATGTTGAAGAGGGCATTAATACTGAAGATTTTTTAATTCCGCCAATGCTAATACAACCTTATATTGAAAATGCTGTATGGCATGGTTTAAGGTATAAAAAGGAAAAGGGATTTTTAAGTGTGAAAATTAACAAAGAAGGGAAAACAATAATTGTTACTATAGAAGATAATGGTATTGGACGTAAAAAATCCCAAGAGATTAAAACTGAAAATCAAAAAGTTTTAAAATCTACAGGACTTAAAAATATAGATTCACGATTAAAAATAATAAGTGACATTTATAAAGCAAAGTTGGACGTAAAAATTACTGATGCCGATATTAATAACGAATCCGGAACTAAAGTAATTATAAAGATATCGCAAGAAAATTTTGTTCAGAATGAAATAATATAAACCATGAGTGTACCATTAAAAGCCATAATAGTTGAAGATGAAGAAGCAAGTAGAATTACGCTTAACAACTACCTATCTAAATATTGTAAGAACCTAGATGTATTAGCAATGGCTGATTCTGTTCAAACAGGGTTAGCAGCTATTAATAAACACAATCCTGATGTTGTCTTTTTAGACATAGAAATGCCGTATGGTAATGCCTTTGATTTATTAGAATCATTAGATGACATTCAGTTTGAAATTATCTTTGTTACAGCTTATAGAGACTATGCAATAAAAGCTCTTAATTTAAGCGCTGCCTATTATATTCTTAAACCAATTGATATTGATGAATTGGTAAACGCTGTTCAAATAATCTCTGACCGAAAAAAAGAGGGAGAAGATATTTTTCATACCAAAATTTTGATGGATAATATTAAATCGAACACTATACAGCATAAAAAAATAGTGTTACCTCAAATGGATGGTTTTGAAGTCATCAATGTTAATGAAATAATTAGAGCGGAAGCAAATGATAATTACACCAATTTTTATTTAGTTGATGGTAAGAAATTTTTAGTTTCTAAAACCTTAAAACATTTTGATGAATTGTTAAGTGATTTTGATTTTATCAGAACGCACAAATCACATTTAGTCAACTTACAATACATCACCAAATATGTGAAAGGAAAAGGCGGCCAAGTTCGTATGTCTGATGACAGTTATGTAGATGTTTCTGCCACAAGAAAAAAAGAATTACTGGAGCGATTTAAGTAATTATACTCCTTATCAACACTTGTTCAAATCTTTATTTGGTTTCACCTTTTGGGCTATCTACTTTTGGAAACTAACCAAAACAGCTTTTAATGAAATTTTTTATAGATACAGCCAATTTAGCCCAAATAAAAGAAGCCCAAGATTTAGGTATTTTAGATGGTGTTACTACCAATCCATCACTAATGGCAAAAGAAGGAATTAGTGGAGATGAAAATGTTTTTGCTCATTATAAAGCCATTTGCGAAATTGTTGATGGTGATGTAAGTGCTGAAGTTATCGCAACCGATTTTGAAGGCATGGTAAAAGAAGGAGAATATTTAGCTTCATTACATCCACAAATAGTGGTTAAAGTTCCTGCTATAAAGGATGGAATTAAAGCCATCAAGCATTTTTCAAACAAAGGAATAAGAACTAATTGTACCTTGATTTTTTCGTCTGGTCAAGCATTATTAGCAGCTAAAGCTGGTGCAACTTATGTTTCTCCTTTTATTGGGCGTTTGGATGACATTTCTACAGATGGTTTACGCTTGATTGAAGACATTCGATTAATTTATGACAACTATGCCTTTGAAACTCAAATTTTAGCAGCATCCGTTCGTCATACGATGCATATTATACAATGTGC
>JBFIEB010000445.1:0-1918 GCA_041603555.1 Vicingaceae bacterium | reverse complement strand
TTGCCACAATTAAAGCAATAAATCCCCAAAAGGGTACTGAGGCTTTATCTGTATCTAAATAGTTATTTAGTAAGCCATGCACTACATATGTCAAAAGACCTAATAAAGTAGCTAATAGTACATTTTTTAGCTCTCCTTTTGGAAGTTTGTGATAAAGTATAGAACCTCTATAATAAACTAAGGATATTATTAAAATAATAGTAAGCATACCTATTACTCCCGATTCTGCTAAAGGACCAATATATTCACTATGCGCATTACCATTTTCACCAGCGTTAGTACTTATAATTGTTTTTTCATTTGATAATTGAAATGGAGCGTATTGAAACACATATGTGCCTGGTCCCCATCCAAAAAATGGTCGTTCCTGAAACATCCTCCAAGCAGAACTCCACCTGTTTAATCGCTCTAAATTCGAAGCATCTGTAGAAACGTTAGAAATAGATTCTACATGCTCTGATAAATTATCAGATGAATCTTGATTATTTCGTTCTAGATCCATAACGATAGAATTCCAGCTTAATATAAGCACTAAAACAACTGGAATAGTAAGAAACAATAAAACACTAAATTTTATTCTATACTTATATATTAAAAATAACATAAAGGCAGCAATAAGGCTTACCCAAGCAGCTCTAGTGTATGATAATATTAACCCAACAGAAAAAACACCAATTAATAAATAACTGAATACATTATAATAATTAGGGTATCTTTTCCCAGTAAATAAAAATAGTAATGGAAAGTACATTGCTAATATTGCTCCATAAGAAGTGTGGTCTTTAAAAAAAGGTTGCATTACCCAATGGGCTGGTTTTTCCTCAAACCCATAACTTGCTAATCTTAAGGATGAATAAACAATTATAAAAGACAATGGGATGGAATAAGCCCAAAAGAACACTTTATAACTATTCTTATTTTTAAATAACTGAATAGCAATAAAATAAAAACAAACTACAAACCATAATCGGGCTAATAAAAACTTAAAGGAAACAATAGGCATCTCACTTGTAATTGAAGTAATAAAAATCCAAATAAGGTTTAGTATTATAGCTAAAGTTACCGGGTGATAAATGATTTTTTTATCAAAGGTTTTACTATGGATTAATTTCATGAAAAACAATATCATTATTCCAAACATTAGCGGTTCTGTCGGTAAATACATGCCTATTCCTCCAACAACAAATTCTTCAATGTTAAGTGAAAGCGGAGTAGAAAATACAACAAACCACATTAGTTTATCCAGACTAAAAAATGCCATGAATACAATCACCAAAACAAAAGGAATAATAGCTAAATAATAAAACTCATAGGCTATTAAAAAACTATTTAGAGCAATAAAAATAAAGCTAAATAGATATACCCAATATGATTTGAATAAATTAAGCAAAATGAACTAATTATGCTTTAGTCGGTTATAGAATAAAAGTAATACAAAGGTAAAAAACAAACTACCCATGAATGATAAAACAACTATTAACCATCTTACTGGATATGCTTTTTTATCAGACACTTCAGGAAAAACTACAGTGTTTGTATAAGTTAACTCCTTATTTACATCTCTAAGAGCATCATCATAAAGCACTAGTTTTTTACTATAATCTTCCCTTGCTAAATTGAGCTGATGGTGTAAATCCTGAAAATGTCTTCCTTCTTTTTTTAAATTTTCATAAAGTTCTTCTGCCTTAATCATTGATTGCCCCTTTTTGCTTTGCAACAACATACTCATATATCCAGCAGTAACCTCCCTAGATTGTTGTGAATAGTCTAACAAGCCATATTTGGTACTATACATTTTTATTTCAGCTTCTAATGTATCAATTAACTGATTCTTTAAATCAAGTTGATTTTTTCTAATTACAACCAATTCTTTAGATTTTATTCGGTGTAATGAACGTATTTTATTATTCACCTGGTC
>JBFIEB010000444.1:0-1922 GCA_041603555.1 Vicingaceae bacterium | reverse complement strand
TTTGCTTTAAATTCTTGTATGAATACCATTGACGGCAACGGAAATGTTATAAAAGAAGAAAGAGAAGTTAGTTCTTTTAATAAAATTGATATCTCTGGCAGTTATGAAGTGATGATTAATCAAGGTGATGCTGAAAAGCTAGAACTAGAAGTTGATGAGAATTTGTTAGCGCTAATAAAAACTAAGGTTAAGAATAATACATTATATATTTCTAACAAAAGTCCTATAGGAAACGCTAATTCATTAAAAATGTATATTACTGTTGTAGATGTTGATGATATTGATGTTTCTGGAGCTATAGAATTAAAAAATAAAGGTACTTATCAAACGGATAATCTTGATATTGATATTAGTGGCGCTGCAGATATCGAGCTCAATGTAGATGTAGAAAATTTAAAAATGGATATGAGTGGAGCAAGTGAAACGACACTAACTGGACATGCCAATAACTTTGATATTGAAATATCCGGAGCTGGAGAATTAGAATCTGAAAAATTAAAAACTAGAAACACCACCGTGGATATTTCTGGCGCAGGGAGTGCTGTGGTTAATGTAAAGAAAACGCTTAAAGTAAAGGTTTCAGGAGCGGGAAGTGTAAAATATAAAGGAACCCCTAAAGTAGACAAGGATATCAGTGGAGCTGGCTCTGTAGAAAAATTATAACACTTTTCATAGTTAAAATGATGAGCGGTTATGATTTATATAAAATCCATTCTATATTTGATGCCCATTCTTAATCAATGGAAAAACTCTTAGAAATATACAATCAAGTCAATCAGTTTGGTAAAGACCATGATTTTAAGCTTACCATTGTTAAGCCTGGAGAAATAATCTATGAAATGGAAGTTTTACCAAAACACTTAGCCACACCAAAAACGATACATGGAGGAATGGTTGCTGCAATGATGGATGGAGTGCTAGGTGTTGCTGGATTGAGTCTTGTTGCATTAGAAAACAAATTGGTTTCTACCGTAGAGTTTAAAATAAGTTATTTTAACCCTGCGTATGAAGGAGATGTACTTACTGGAAAAGGTAAAGTAGATAAAAAAGGAAACAGAATTATTTATGCTTCTGGAGAAATATACAATCAAAAAAATGAAATAATTGCTAAAGCTATGGGAACATTTAATGCCTACCCTATCGAAAAAAGCGATTTAGCAGAATACTTAAAATAATATAACTATGAAAAAATTAGCCCTATTCACACTCTCAATAACATTCATATTTTCAATAAATGTAAATGCTCAAAAGAAAAAGAAAGATGAGCCTAAGAGCAAGTATAATTCTGGATTATATAGCGCTTTAAAATTTAGAAGTGTTGGTCCAGCTTTTACTTCGGGAAGAGTTGCTGATATAGCCGTAAACACTAATAATACCTCAGAGTATTATTTAGCAATAGCTTCTGGAGGTGTATGGAAAACTACTAATGCCGGTAATACTTACACACCAATATTTGATGGAGAAGGTTCTTATTCAATTGGATGTGTAACCATAGATCTTAATAATGAGAATGTAATTTGGGTAGGAACTGGTGAAAATAACAACCAACGAAGTGTTGCTTATGGTGATGGTGTTTATAAATCTGAAGATGGCGGTAAAAGTTGGAAAAACATGGGCTTAAAAACTTCTGAGCATATCGGAAATATTATTGTTCATCCAACTTATTCAAATATTGTTTATGTTGCTGCATATGGTCCGCTATGGTCTGCAGGTGGAGAAAGGGGAGTGTATAAATCAATGGATGGTGGTACCACCTGGAAAAGAATTTTGCATGTTAATGATGATACAGGAATCTCAGAAATTGTAATGGACCCACGAAACCCATTGGTTATGTATGCTTCTGCTCATCAAAGAAGAAGACATGTTTTTACTTATTTGGGTGGCGGTCCGGAATCCGGAATTCATAAAACAACTGATGGTGG
>JBFIEB010000443.1:0-1922 GCA_041603555.1 Vicingaceae bacterium | reverse complement strand
AATACTTCTTCAACCATTAATTCTTTAATCTCAGCTTCTACAACTCCAGTTGTTGGACCTGTAACTAATATTTTATCACCCACTTTTAAGGAATGAGTTTCTAATTTAAATTCAGCGATTCCAACTTTTGGATAGTAATGAACGCCTTTTCCTAAATATTTTTTTCGTGTTGTAGCTTTAGAACCATGAACATCAGACCATTCACCCATTTCTTGGCCCAAGTAATAACCATCCCAAAATCCTCTGTTATAAACCGTAGATAATCGATTATCCCAATTTTCAATTTTTTCTTTTGTATAGGTTCCCTCTATATAAGCATCTGCAGCTTCTCTATAGCACTCTGTTACTGTTTTTACATATTCTGGAGATCTACCTCTTCCTTCTATTTTTAATACTTTAACGCCAGAATTTATAATATCATCAATGAAACCAATGGTACATAAATCTTTAGGAGACATAATGTATTCGTTATCTATTTTTAGCTCATTTCCATCTTCATCTTTCACCTCATAGGTTCTTCTGCAATTTTGAACGCAAGCTCCTCGGTTAGCTGACGAGTTATTCGTGTGCAAACTCAAATAACATTTACCTGAAACAGCCATACACAAGGCTCCATGAGCAAAAATTTCAATATCTATTAACTCTCCAGATGGACCTCTTACATCATCTTTAATAATTCCGTCAGTGATATCCTTAACCTGTTTTAAACTGAGTTCTCTAGCCAAAACCATTACATCAGCAAAATGTGAGAAAAATTTTATTGTTTCAAGATTGGTAACATTTGTTTGGGTAGAGATATGTACTTCTAGCCCTATTGAATTTGCGTAATTAATAACAGCTTGATCTGATGCAATTATGGCTGTTATACCGGCTTCTTTTGATCTATCCACGATTCGCTTCATCAGCGATAAATCATGGTCATAAATAATGGTATTTAGGGTTAAATAGCTTCTAACATTTTCTTTATTACATGTTTGGGCTATTGTTTCAAGGTCATCAAAAATAAAATTATTGGCTGCCCTGGCTCTCATATTAAGCTGTTCAATTCCAAAATAAATGGAATTGGCACCTCCTTGAATTGCTGCCATTAATGACTCGAAAGAACCGGCAGGAGCCATTATTTCAATACTTTTCTTATTCATAACCATTCTTAATAGGCTGCAAACTTACTAGAAAATACGGTATAATTAATGAACTTAGTACATTATAAGGTAGTTGGTTTGATTTTTGGTTAAAGGGATTAATAATATATTGATATAAATCATAGTGCTGATTATCAATTAATTGTAAATTCGCATTTAAATTTAAAACTGTTATAGATATGAAAAAAAATTACTTTTTACTTTTACTAGTTCTTGTTGCTTCATTTAATTTAAAAGCAATAAATTATACATCTTCCCAAAATGGGAATTGGACTAGCCCTACAACATGGTCACCACTTGGAGTGCCACTTCCTGGAGATAATGCAACGATTAGCCATAATGTAACATTAGATACCGACTTTGCATATTCTGTTGGTGCAATTACGGTAAACAATTCTGGAAGTTTAATACACGATGCTACTGGCAGAGATATTTGGGTAAATGGACCAAACGCTACATTAACAAATAATGGTCTAACCACTATTCGTTATTTATTGTTGAGTGCAGGTTCGTTTTTAAACTCAGGAGATTTTAATGTTAAATCAGTTGCCAATTATATAACCGCTAACAATACAGGAACAGGAGTTATAATGGGAGTTGATAGTATGTATAATAATGGAACCCTTAATAATAATGGAAGTATTAGTATAATGACTTTTTATAATGACAATACCATTAATAATTATGGAACTATACAAGGGTTAACAACTGTTGTTGATAGTATGTTTAATGCTGGGGCTTTTTTAAATGATGCAGGAGCATTATTGATGGCAGATAGTT
>JBFIEB010000442.1:0-1933 GCA_041603555.1 Vicingaceae bacterium | reverse complement strand
TATAGATGGGTTATAATTGTCTATATAATTATTAGATAATGGGGGAACCATTTCTCCATTTATATAATTTTGAATCTTTTTCATAAACATTATTTACAAAGTAAAGATATTCTTTTAAAATAAATTTTATAAAAAAATAAACATATATAGAATATTATATGTAATTTTACATTTATAAATATATATAATTATATATGATACAGTTAGAAAAACTTGAAAATGCATCAGAAATGTTAAAAGCAATTGCTCATCCAATACGGATTGCAATTGTCGATATGCTTTCGAAAAATAAGAGTTTAAGTGTAACAGAAATTCATGAAGCACTAAATATTGAGCAAGCCGTTGCTTCTCATCATTTAAGTATTCTCAAAAACAAAGGTGTTTTACTTTCTGAGCGCTCAGGGAAGAATAGTTTTTATTCCTTAAAACACCAACGACTATCTCAAATTATTGAATGTATTGATAAATGCCAGAAATAGGTTAAGTGGAAATTTTAGGATACATATCAGCCGTATTAATAGGACTTTCTTTAGGTCTAATTGGTGGTGGTGGGTCTATTTTAACCGTTCCAATTTTGGTGTATTTATTAGGAATAGAAGCAGCTGAAACTGCCCCAGCATATTCTTTATTTGTAGTTGGAACCGCAAGTTTAATTGGAGCAGTTATAAAACACAAGCAAGGATTTATAGATGTTAAGACTGCTGCTGTTTTTGGAATTCCCGCTATTGTAGCTGTATATGTTACCAGAAGATTTTTAGTACCGGCCATTCCGGATGTACTATTTACAGTGGATAATTTCATTTTTACTAAGAGACTTTTTGTAATGGGGTTATTTGCCATTTTAATGATCCTTGCATCTGCTTCTATGATTAAAAAAAGAAAAGAAATAATACAATCTGAAGAACGAATATTTAACTATCCCTTAATATTAATTGAAGGAATTTTAGTGGGAATTTTAACTGGTTTAGTCGGTGCTGGTGGTGGGTTTATTATTATTCCAGCATTGGTGATGTTAAGTAATTTACCTATGAAAAAAGCCATTGGCACATCTTTAGCAATTATTGCTGCAAAATCATTGCTTGGCTTTTTAGGGGATTTATCGGTAATCACAATCGATTGGAAATTATTAATAGGATTTACTGCTTTAGCAGTAGCAGGAATTTTTATAGGTCATCGCCTTTCTAATAAAATAAATGGGGCCAAACTAAAAAAAGGATTTGGATGGTTTGTTTTAGTAATGGGAATCATCATAATCATAAAAGAAACATTAATATATTAAGTTATGTACGTAGAACAATTATTTACAGGATGTTTAGCCGAAATGGCATATTACATCGAATCAAATGGAGAAGTGGCAATCATTGATCCTTTAAGGGAAACTACTCCTTATTTAGAAAAAGCAGCTAGTAGAGGGGCGAAAATTAAGTATGTTTTTTTAACTCATTTTCACGCAGATTTTGTTTCTGGGCATTTAGATTTATCCAAAAAAACAGGTGCAACAATTGTTTTTGGACCAAATGCCACTACTGATTTCGATTTTCACACTGGTAAAGATGGTGAGGAATTTCAAGTTGGAGACCTTAAATTAAAATTAATCCATACTCCAGGGCATACTATGGAATCTTCCTCCTATTTATTGATAGATGCCCAAGGAGAAACTCCTTATGTATTTACAGGTGATGCATTATTTATTGGTGACGTTGGAAGGCCAGATTTAGCTGTAAAATCTGATTTAACCGAAACTGACTTGGCAGGTCACTTATTTGATTCATTGAGGAACAAATTAATGGTTTTACCTGATGAAATCATTGTTTATCCAGCTCATGGTGCAGGTTCGGCTTGTGGAAAAAATATGAGCAAAGAAACTTACGATACTTTAGGACATCAAAAGGAAACAAATTATGCATTGAGAGCAGACATGACCAAAGAGGAG
>JBFIEB010000441.1:0-1949 GCA_041603555.1 Vicingaceae bacterium | reverse complement strand
CGGTTAGGGAAGTGGCAAAAAATGGCAAGTTAAAATTTTGAGTAAGCTTTATTCCAAACAACCTTGCGCTTCCTAACGCAATATCGGTATATCCAGAAAAATCAACATAAATTTCTACAGTATATAGCAAGAAGGCTACTATTAAAGGAAATCCAGCATAAACTTCTGAATGTTCAAATAGTGGTTCAATAAATCTGGTGATGTGTTCTGCTATTACCATTTTTTTGAATAACCCCCATAATATTAATTTACCGCCTATGCTAAAATTTTCATACTTCAATTTTACCTTCTCTTTGATTTGTGGTAAAAAATTAAAAGATCGTTCAATTGGTCCGGCAATAAGTTTTGGAAAAAATGATAAGTAAACACCAAATTTTCCAAGGTGTTTTTCAGGTAACTCATTACCTCTATACACTTCAATGTTGTAACCTATCGATTGAAAAATATAATAGGAAATCCCTAGTGGTAATAACCATTCAATATGAGGTATTGGGTTGTCAATATGGAATAGAGAAGCAAAAAAATCACTTCCTCTGTTGATGGCATTGTAATACTTAAAAGCACCTAAAAGAGTAAGGTTGGCTAAAATTACTAACCATAAAAAATATTGTTTTTGTTTTGGTTTTTCAATTTGGTGAATCCGTTGGGCAGAAAAGAAATTAATAATAATTGCAGCTGATAAAACAAGGAGTGAAGTGACACTGTTAAAGGCAATAAAGAATAAACTGGCAATAAGTAATACTAGCCATTTAAATCGCTGTGGAGTTAGGTAGAACAATAAAACCACTAAAGGTAGAAACAATACAAAATGTAGCGATTTAATATCCATTGGAGCTCTAGTTTTTTTGAATTCGTTCTATAACTAAATCACAAATATTGCCTACATTTTTTAAGTTTAGCACTTCTAAAAGCTTAAATTTTATATTAAAATGTTTTTGAATATCACTTATAAAAATAGCATGATTGAGAGAGTCCCAACCATCAATATCTTTTGCTTTGGTCGATTTTTCTAACACAACATCTGTTCTATCCAATATTTGGTTTAAAATTTTAGTCAGCTCTTCTAAAACCTGTTCTCTACTCATGATTTGGGGTTATTCCAACAAAATAAATAAAATTTTCCATACTGCTCCATCCCTGTGTTTTTCCAGGCGTTTAACCCTTCTTGGGTAGATTGGGATATGATACGTTTTGCACCTTTTTTTCGTGCTTCTTTTTGACAATGTTTATAAAGCTGAGAACCAAATCCTTTTTTTCTATATTCTGGCAATGTCACTACATGGTAAATTCCTGCTGTATCATTTTCAAAAAATAACAAAGCTGTTGATACAATTTCGGATTGATAATATCCTGAGTAAAATATTACCTCATTATTCTTAAAGCATTTATTAAAAAGAGAGAAGTCGAGTTCTCCAAAACCATTTCCTGCTACTTTAACCCATTGTTTTAAATCTTCTTTAGTTTCAACCTCTTTTATTTTAAATTCACTATCCTGTTCAGCCAGAGTTGTACCTTCTTTAACAAGTTCCAAACAAGCCCATTCTACCAAAGGGATAAAACCAGCTTCCATTAATAATGCTTCGTGTTGAGTTACATCTGTTTCATCGATAATAATGTAATTAGGAATCAAGTTTTTATCAATTAATGCTATTATTTTTTCTAATTGAGTTTTAGCAGATGATGACTCCAATTTTAAATTAAAAGTAAAATTTGGCCAAACAGAATTTTTGGTCATCACTGAACTAAAATGCTTTTCTATTTTTAATTCACTATTACTGTGAATAGATAAGTATTCAAAAAAAGCGTAGAAATTAGAAATGATATGTTGATGCTTGCTCACTATGAATTCTATTTAAGGTAGGTAAACAATATTTTTTTATCCACTTTCTGATTCTTATTAAGAGGCAATTCATCCAACCCTATTATTTTTTTTGGAATCATATAAGAGG
>JBFIEB010000440.1:0-1964 GCA_041603555.1 Vicingaceae bacterium | reverse complement strand
TAGATACATCACATGTTGTGTCTATGAATTCTTCCGCAACAATAAACGATTTTACGATATATGGGACATTAGATGGTAGTGGTTATTCTAGTAATTTATCATTGAGTGGTAATTGGTTAAACAATGGCCTTTTTAATTGCGGCACTACCACCATTACTCTTAAAGGAAATACTAATCAACAACTAACCGGTAATTGCTTATTCTATAACGTTAATCTTCAAAATGTTAGTGGGGCTTCAATAGCTTCTGGAAATATAAGTATATTGGGGTCTTTAACTTTAGATAGTGGTATTTTCAATACTTCAAATCTACTAACCCTTGTATCAGATTCTTCTGGTACTGGTAGAATTGCCGAGATTGTTACCGGGGGTATTTCAGGTAATGTGACGATGCAGCGTTTTATTGATGCCGGATCCACCGACTGGCGTTTTCTAACTTCAGCCATTTCCGGAGCAACTTTAGCCGATTTTAATGATGATTTTATTACCAGCGGTTTTACAGGTTCCGATTTCCCCAACTGGCCTACTGCTGCTAACCCCTGGCCTTCAATCTACTTTTATGATGAAACTCAGCCTGGATATATAGATTCAGGATTTGTTGCTGCAACTAACATAACTAATTCTTTAGCTGTTGGAGAAGGTATATGGATTTGGAGTGGTGACACCATAACAGGAACACAGCCTTTTACCATTGATATTACAGGTACAATAAACTCTGGGAATATAAACCTTCCTTTATCATACACAAATAGTGGTAGCCCGGCAGATGATGGGTGGAGTATGGTAGGTAATCCTTATCCATCTACTATAGATTGGGATGATGCCTCAATTACTAAGTCTGGAATTAACAATGCTATATACATATGGAATCCTGACTTGCAGCAGTTTGCAAGTTATGTTGGTGGTTTTGGAACTAATGGCGGGTCTAAAAATATCGCTTCTTCACAGGCATTTTGGGTACAAGCAAATACTGTAGGAGCTTCCGTTCAAGTTACCGAAGCATCCAAAACTACAAATGGTGGTGTTTTTTTAAAGCAAGGAAATCCTGCTCCATTAACCATTAATGTTAGCAATTCATTTGGTACTGACCAAACAATCATCAATTTTGAACCTTTAGCTTCTAATGGCTTTGACCCTATATTTGATGCACTAAAAATGACTTCAGTTTCTCTTAATGTTCCTTCTGTATCTACATTAATGTTAGG
Source organism: Vicingaceae bacterium (assembly GCA_041603555.1). Lineage (GTDB taxonomy): Bacteria > Bacteroidota > Bacteroidia > Flavobacteriales_E > Vicingaceae. The sequence goes on along the minus strand of JBFIEB010000440.1, from coordinate 760 downwards.
TTCTAACTTGTCCATTAATCAACTTCCTGAACAAGAAATTAATATCCCATTAAAAATTACTTGTGGTGTGTCAGGCTTACATCAAATCAATTTTAGTGGTATTGCTAATTTTGATTACACCGGCTGTTTAATTTTGGAAGATTTATTTACCGGAAGTTCGTATGACCTGAATACAACTTCATCAATTACCGCTTTTATCTTTGATACTACGCAAACAGCTAGATTTTTAATCAAATTTGGTGCTCGAGTTGGAGTTACAGAAAATGACATAAGCTGCTTCGGTAATAACGATGGTGATATTCTTTTTGAAAAAAACAGCCCAAATACCTTTGATATTACATGGAAAGATAACCTAGGAAACGTTATTACAAGTAACACGAACGTACTTGGTTCTGATGCAATAAATTCCTTAGGTGGTGGAATGTACACCATAGAAACAACTGACATTTTATGTGGCAATAGAATTGATACAGTGACAATTATTGAACCCAATCAAATTGTTGCCCAGTATAGCCCTAGTGCTGATACGGTTTATTTATCTAATGGTGGCAATGTAACGTTTACCAATCAATCGGTTGATGCTAACTATTATTTTTGGGATTTTGATGATTTAAGCACTTCTAGTGTTGTTTCTCCAACTCATCAATATCTACAAGTAGGAAATTATTTTGTTAGGTTAGATGCGTATCAAAATGCGAATTGTTTTGAATCTATTACTAAGGAAATAACTGTGCTAAATATGGCTACTTCCATTAATAAT
>JBFIEB010000439.1:0-1991 GCA_041603555.1 Vicingaceae bacterium | reverse complement strand
TTATAACCCTCACTTGCCGCTCCAACAATTCTTCCATTTGAGGCTGTTCTTCTCCACCTCCATTCTCCTTTTTTATCCTTATAAAATTCCCATTTATCTTCCATTGCTTTTGTCATAATTATTTATTTAACACTTAAACACTCCACCTAGTACCATATCTATATGTATAAATTCAACTTTTGTGGCTCCTACCCATTTTTTAAGTTTATTTTTTATAGCATGCTGCACATCTCCCTTTTCATTAAACGTGTGCTTGTACTTAATAACTATTACATCAGATTCTAAGCAAGAGTACTCTAATGACATAGAGGACTCTTTATTTATTCCTGCAGCAATCTTGTTGTAGCTATCGGTGTTTAACCCTTGTACCTTAACTATTACTAAACTGCTGTAATTATCACTCCCTACAAATGCGTTGGTAGCTGTTGTTCCGAAAAACATAATTACAATAAAAAGTATGTTTTTAAAGTCTTTTAAATTTAGTGTTTTCATAACTTAAGTTTTACTTGATTTAACTAAGTTAAAACAGTTCATTGAAACATAAACTGATAATTATCAGTTTAGCTTTTATTGGAACCTTTTTGTAAGTAATTTCGTCCTTTAGAAAAGCTATTCAAACCGAATGAAAAAGTATAGTAACTATTTTTATGTTTTATTGCTATTAGTGGGATTTAGCTTGACTGCTCAAGGTCAATACTTATGTGATTTTGAATATAAAGTAATTAATAAGCAAAAGAAAAAAGTAAAAAGAAAATGTAAAAAATTAGCTGAAGCATGGTTAATTGAAAAAAGAGATTCATTAAAACTTCCTATGGACCTTAAACTATCTAAGGTGAAATTCATGGCCGAGGAGAAAGAAATTAATAAAGTATTACGGTATAATAGATGGTGGGAAATTGATTCTTTATTATGTGTCAAAAAAAAACCTGATTATGCTTATGCTGAAACAGCAAAAAAAAGATTATCGGAAATGCAATTGGTTGTATTCGACATAAGAACAGATTTTGATTATATCCCCACACCGAACGCAAAAATTTCGAGTACGCTCAATTTTGAGTTTGATATTAATGGTAATTTGATACGTGCTGTTATTAGAAAGAAAAAAATGAGCCCTTTTTCTGAAATTCCTATTGAATGATTTTACTTTTTTTGTGGTTCAATTTTTGTTATTTTAGTACGATAATTTATATGTTATGAAAAAATCTATTGTTATTTTTTTGGTATTAATTAACGCTGTTGCTTTTAGCCAATCTAAAAAAGAAATTTTAACTCAAAAATGGAAGTTGGATAAAACTGAGGAATTTGGTCAGTTATATGATCCAATGGATAATCAAAAAAATGATTGGTTAGAGTTTACGTCTGATGGTAAATTTAAAGGAATAATAGAAAGTAATCATGTAGAAGGTACATGGTCGGCCGGTAAAAGCGTTATTGTTAAAGTGGATAAAACAAAATCTAAAACCAAAATAAACTGGACCAAAGTGAAAGCAGTAGAAAAAGGAAAGTTTGCCTTAGAATATCAGAATGGTGATTTAATAACCTCTATCCTACTATTTATTCCCCAAAAGTAGTTATATACAGATTCCATTTTTTGATGGTAATTTGTTAGAACATAACAAAATCATCTAAATCTGCGTTTAATACAGTATTAGGCATTTGCACTTAGTAGTAATTTAACTTAATTATTATGAAAGTGATATTAACCATTCTAATCAGTATCTGCTCTTTAGGCATAAACGCTCAGGAATTAAGGGGTTATGTTATGAGACAAGCAGTTTACTCCGTTGCTGATAGTAGTTACTCATCTAATAATATCTCCGGAAACTCAATAACTGTTGAATTTTTTGTTTCAAAATTAAAAAATACTGATGTTATTCCACCGTGATTCAGTAAACGGGTGTTTAACCAGAAAAGTTTTAGCCGAACATTCAGTCGGCACGAGCAGGAATCAGTACGGATTTCGACCGACTAGTAAATATTAATAGCTCTAA
>JBFIEB010000438.1:0-2007 GCA_041603555.1 Vicingaceae bacterium | reverse complement strand
GCAGCTCTTGAACTAATGTCTGTGAAATATTCTATCTGCTTAAGGTGTTGTTCAACTGTATAAAAAGAATAATGTAAAATATCAAAAGGAAGATGTTTCATTGATGTTCCCTTATCCATAATCACTTTATCATGAGGGTTTTCTCCTCCCCACTTACCCTTTGTTGAGTCCCACAATCTTAATTTTATATCTGGGTACCAACCGCAATGTTTAATCCACGAGCCGCAGAAGTTGGTTAAGCGATTAAAGCGGTAACCGTCTTCTTGCCAGTTGTTTTTAATTTTAACTATTTCGTCTTGAAGTTCTTTTGTTAAGGCCTCGTCTGCATCTAAAGAAAGAATATATTGGTGTTTCGCTTGAGTAATTGCCCAGTTTTTTTGTTCTATATGCCCTACAAACTTATGCTCAACAAAACGAACATTTTTATCTATACAAATTTGTTTGGTTTTGTCGGTAGAAAATGAATCAACTACTACAATATCGTCTGCAACAGAAGCCACAGAATCCAAACATCTCATGATGTTTTTTTCCTCATTAAAAGTTATTATAACAACTGATAGCTCAACTTGCATTTCACAAAGAAACAAAATAAATTATGTAAACGTGTTTATGCCTTTTTTAGTGTAAAGGAAAACGTTGAGCCAAGATTAACCGTGCTTGTTACATTAATCGTTTGATTATGAACATCAATAATGTGTTTTACAATGGAAAGCCCCAGTCCTGTTCCGCCACTTGCTCTCGCTCTCCCTTTGTCTGTTCTATAAAACCGTTCAAACAAGCGTGGTAAATGCTCTTCGGCAATTCCTAGTCCATTATCCTCAACTTCAACCAATATATTGTCATGCATATCAAAAAGCCTTATTAATGTTTGTCCTTCCTCCTGTCCATATTTAATAGTGTTAACTATTAAATTAATTAAGACCTGACTAATTCCATCTTGGTCAGCTAAAACCCAAACAGGTTTATTTGGTTGATCTACAAAAGTTAATATAATTTTATTTTTTTTTGCTCTCATTTCAAGCGATCCTATTACTTCTTTTATTAAATCAACTATATCAATCTTTCTAATATCCATTTCAATCATTCCTGATTCCAATTTAGAGATTTCATCCAAATCCTCTAACAAAGCAATCATTCTGTCAACACTTTTATTTGCTTTTTTTAAATAATCAGCATTTACATTTGGATCATCAAGCCCTCCTTCTAACAGGGTTAATAAATACCCTTGTATATTAAAAATAGGTGTTTTTAGTTCGTGAGAAACATTTCCAACAAATTCTCTTCGATAAGCTTCAAGTCCCTTTAGTCGCTTTATTTCCTTTTTATTGGTTTTATCCCAATCCTCCACTTCTGTTTTTACACTACTCAAAACATCAGTGTTCATGCTTATCTCATTCTGTTTTTCTCCAGCCCCTCGTTTAAGGTTGTGAATTGTTTTATAGATGAGCTTTATTTTAGTATAAATAAATTTTTCTATAGCGATTCGAAACCCTATATAGGAGGCTAAAAAGGCTATAAGAAATATGGTTATAAGAATCAGCAGGTTTACGCCTGAATAAAAATATTCTATTACAAAAACAATCGTAGTGACTGAGGCTGCAACTAAAAACGAAATCCTAAGTGCTATGCTATTTGGTGTTAAGTCTTTCATGATAAAGCAAATGTAAAACTTCTTGTTATAGGAGGTTTAGAAAAAGAAATAAAGACGTTATGATTCAAACTTATAGCCTACCCCTTTTATGGTTTTAATATACTTGTCGCCAAGCTTTTCTCTTAGTTTTCTAACATGTACATCAATAGTTCGGTCACCAACTATAACCTCTTCCCCCCAGACGCTTTCCAAAATCACGTCCCTTGTAAACACATTTCCGGGCTTTGAAATCAGTAGGGCCAATAATTCAAACTCTTTTTTTGGGAAAGAAAATTCTTGTCCTTTTTTATAGACTAAATATTTTTCTCTATCTATTTTAATACCTTCCCTTTGTTTCTTTAAATGTGTTTCTCCTG
>JBFIEB010000437.1:0-2011 GCA_041603555.1 Vicingaceae bacterium | reverse complement strand
GTTATTAATCAATACATCTATCTTATTGAACTTTTCAATTGTTTTTTCAACAAGGTTTTTACAATCTTCTTTAATCGAAACATCGCATTGAACAGTGAGCACTTCAACTCCAAATGATTTTACCTGTTCTGCAACAACATTCAATTTGTCGATACTGCGAGCAGCCAAGACAAGCTTTGCTCCTCTTTTAGCAAATTCTTTTACACAAGCTTCACCAATTCCTGAGGAAGCTCCTGTTATGATAACTACTTTGTTTTTCATTACTCTTGTAAAAGTATTTGATTTATTATCGACATCTTTGCAGCACAAAGATAATTAAATGAAGGTAATTGAAGTAAATTCTAAAAACACTATAAAAGCATTCCAAAATGTTCCTTCAAAAATTTATAAAAATGATAAAAATTGGATACCCCATTTAAAGCAAGATATTGAAAAAGTTTTTGATCCTACTAAAAACAAAGCGCATAAAACCGGCAAGATAACCCGTTGGATATTGGTCGATAAAGACAACGAGAATATAGGAAGAATAGTCGCATTTGTAAGTAATATTAATAGTAAAAAGAAATCTGGAGGTATAGGTTTTTTCGAGTGCATCAATCATCAAGAAGCAGCAAATTTACTTTTCGAAACCGCTAAAAACTGGTTAACCAACTTCGAAATAGACTATATGGATGGTCCTATTAATTTTGGTGAGAAACACCTGTTTTGGGGGTTATTGGTCGATAATTTTACAGACCCGAACAGCTATGCCATGAACTACAATCCTCCTTATTATAAAGAACTGTTTGAATCATTTGGTTTTGAAATGTATTACAAGCAATTTATGTACAAGCGGGAAATGGCCTTACCGGTACAAGATGTGTTTGCCAGAAAACATGATGTGATAATGAATGACCCAGACTTTAAAATAGAAAATGTGAGAAACCTTTCTATTGATGAAATCGGAACTAATTTCCAGATTGTTTATAATAAGGCTTGGGCGGTGCATAAAAGTTTTGAAACCATGCATAAAAAAACAGCTCAGACCATTATGAAAAATCTGAAACCTGTTTATGACCCTGATATCATGGTGTTTGTTTACTATAAGAATGAGCCCATCGCTTTTTACATTAATATTCCCGAGCTCAATGAAATATTTAAATATGTTAACGGCAATTTAAATTGGTGGGGGAAGCTAAAATTCCTTTATCACAAATGGAAAAAAACACCAAAAACTATGGTAGGCATCGTGTTTGGTGTTGCCCAAGAACACCAAGGAACGGGAGTTGAGGGAGCACTTATTAAATGGAGTGAGAAACATATTGTTGCTAAAAAAAAATACAATCAAACGGTATTAGCTTGGATAGGAGATTTTAATCCAACCATGCTTCATGTATGCGAAAACCTGGGCGCAGAAATTTATAGAACCTATCATACTTACCGCTATTTGTTTGATAGAAATAAAAAATTTGAACGCCTTCCCATTAAAAATAAATAAAGGGGATAAAAGTTTTTGGTATTTGAAAAACACTATTATATTTGCACTCCTTAAATGGAAAGACCTGGTAGCTCAGTTGGTAGAGCATCTCCCTTTTAAGGAGAGGGTCCTGGGTTCGAGCCCCAGCCAGGTCACAACAAAAAAAGCATTTCAAAAATTGAAATGCTTTTTTATTTTAAGGGATTTAGACATTTGTTGGGGCAAGAAGTTTACCCTGAGCAAAGCCGAAGGGAAGCCCCAGCCAGGTCATCAATAAATCCCGCAATTTTGCGGGATTTTTTTATTTACTTTTGCAACATACTCGGGTGGCGGAATTGGTAGACGTGCACGCTTGAGGGGCGTGTGTCGAAAGACGTGGGAGTTCGAGTCTCCTCCCGAGTACTAATCAATTTCTAAATCGAGAAAAGAGCAAGCAATTTAAACTTGCTCTTTTTAAGTGAAATCATGGTCTTTTTAGACCCAATAAAATAGTGGTTTTTTCTTCTTTTATAGGGTTAATGTGCATTTTCTTATTATCTTAGCACATTATACCTT
>JBFIEB010000436.1:0-2030 GCA_041603555.1 Vicingaceae bacterium | reverse complement strand
GGGCTTGTAAATTATCAATTTTAAAGCGCTCAAAAGATTTCAATACTATAATCATGACATTAAAAACCAATATGGTAATCACGATGTCAATCATTTACATAAAAGTCTATTTGATCTTTTCCTAAATAAAGAGTTGTTTTTGGTGAATTTTCTATTTCAGGTGCCTTTAATCCATTTTTAAACTCCTTAACCCCTGTAAAAACTCTTGCTTCATCCCAAAGTTTGCCGTCAAAGAAAGTATGCAGTAATTGAGCGCCACCTTCAATGAGTATAGATTGTACTTCACGGTGATATAATGTTCTAAGCACCTGATCAATTAAGTCTCCATCCTTATCAATTTTTACATATTCAATGTTATTTCGCTTTTCGTTCTTTAAATGATTTAAAACCATTGTAGGAACACTGCCATCAAAAACACGTAAGTTGCTCGGTAACCTTAATGTAAGGTCTAAAATAACACGTAAAGGATTCTTTCCTTCAACCTCTCTTACGGTTAATTGAGGATTATCATTCAAGACAGTATTGGTACCTACCATAACAGCTTGAACTTCTGTACGCCAATGATGAACTAATTTTTTAGAATCATCTGTTGTAATCCAATTATGTGCCTTACCATTAATGTCTTGATGTGATTTTATAATGTTCTCAATATTAGCTCTATCAACATCCATAAAACCATTTGGAGTCTTTGCCCATTTTAAAATAACGTATGGCCTTTTTTTACTGTGATAATTGAAAAATCGTTTATTCAATTCTATAGATTTATGCTCTAAGACACCAACAACGACTTCTACACCTGTATCTTGTAGTTTTTTAATACCTTTTCCGGAAACCTCTGAAAAGGTATCCTTACAACCAATAACTACTTTCGGAATTTTATGTTTAATAATTAAATCTGCACAAGGAGGAGTTTTACCAAAATGAGAACAAGGCTCAAGATTCACATATAAGGTGCTTTCTTTTAAAAGTGATTTATCTTGAATATTATTTATTGCATTTACTTCTGCATGCGGAGCTCCATACTGCTCATGGAATCCTTGCCCTATAATCTTCCCTTTATTTACAATTACACAGCCTACCATAGGGTTGGGAGACACTTTCCCTATCCCGAGTTTTGCCAATTGAATGGCAATATTCATGTATTTTTCATCTATCTTCACAGGGCTCAAAGGTAGTTTTTTTAATAAAAATGAGTAATTTCATCACTCTTAAAATAAACTTAAAGGCATGGCAAAAAAAGCAATCGTTACCAAAAAATCAGTTCAGTTTTTAGAAAAGTACATTAACAATGCTGCTCCAACAGGGTTTGAGTCCGAAGGACAAAAAATGTGGCTTGACTATATAAAACCTTATGTTGATGATTACTTTGTGGATAATTATGGCTCCGTTGCGGCTATTATTAACCCTAAGGCAAAGTACAAAGTGGTTATTGAGGCGCATGCTGATGAAATATCTTGGTTTGTGCACTATATTTCGGATAAAGGGTTTATCTATGTAAGAAGAAATGGTGGTTCTGACCATCAGATTGCTCCCTCTAAAAGAGTGAATATTCATACCGAAAAGGGTTTTGTTAGAGCCGTTTTTGGCTGGCCTGCTATTCATACTCGAAAGGAAAAAGAAGAAACCCCTAAACTGGACAATATCTGCTTAGATTGTGGGTGTGTTACAAAGGAAGAAGTGGAAAAATTAGGAATACATGTGGGTTGCGTGGTAACCTATGAAGATGAGTTTATGGAATTGAATAATCGCTACTATTTAGGGCGTGCCTTAGATAATAGGATAGGAGGGTTTATGATTGCTGAGGTAGCTCGTTTACTAAAGGAGAATAAAGTAAAATTACCTTTTGGGTTATACATCACGAATTCTGTGCAAGAAGAGGTAGGATTAAGAGGAGCAGAAATGATGGTTGAGAACATTAAACCTGATGTTGCTATTATTACAGATGTGTGCCATGATACGCAAACACCTATGATAAAGAAGGTGGAGCAGGGAGATTTTTATTGTGGAGATGGACCTGTGTTAACTTACGG
>JBFIEB010000435.1:0-2030 GCA_041603555.1 Vicingaceae bacterium | reverse complement strand
ATTGAGGCAAACTGATTTTGATAAAAATTATGTTTATACTGATATAATAACTATTGAAGTATTGAAAGATAGGGACTTATCTATTTACCCTAATCCTTCGACTAATTTTATCACCCTGTCTTATGCAGATAATTCATTGCTAAATGCGGTGATTAATGTATATGATGTTCAAGGGAAAATAGTATTTGAAGAAACGGTAACTGAAGACAATAAAGAACATAAAATAAACATTGGTTCGTATACTAACGGTCTTTACTTTATTAAAGTAAACTCTGGAGAGGATTCATTTAAAGGGTCATTCTTTAAAAAATAAAAGTTATGAAATATTTAATTAGTTTACTTTTTATAGCACTTATTTCTTTTAATTCAATTGGACAGACGAGGTCTTGTCTTAAATTAAATGAAACAGCTAAGTCTGGTAATTATTTTGGTGGAGACATTACCATTGATAATACTAACGTTAAGGGTGAAATATCCTATTCGAACCAATATGGAGAAGGATATTCTATGAGTTTTGTTGGTACTAAATCTGGTGAAAATTTAACCGTACAGGTTACCTATAGCAATGATGATAGTGGAGCAAAAATAGAGCAATGGACGTTAAACTCAAATGGGTTAACCACTACTGTTGACCCATCTCTTACGCTAACAGTTTCTAACTGTAATTAAAGTTTCTGTAATGAAAAAAATATTTATACTATTTCTAGTAGTTACAATTTCCTTACCAAGTTCGTTTGCAACGAACAACAACGTTTTAGTAATCGATTATAACAATGCTTTTTCTAGTGATCAAAGTAATAATGCGAGTTTAGTTTACAACAGATTAGTAGCAACTAACACTTCTGTTACAAGAATTAATTCTATCCCAGCTGTAATTAATACCGCTTACGATGAATGTTGGATTTTTGGGAATATGGGTGCGCCAACTTCTGGATCAGATGTTTCTATAGTTGCTACATACATCAATTCAGGTCGTGCAGTTTATGTGCACTCCGAAGTAAGCTGCTGCAATAACCAAGCTGCTTTCGTTGATGCTCTTATTAATGCTGTTGCAATAGTTGGACCTGCTATTACACATGTGGTAAATAAAAGTAGCTGGTATCAATTTGATGCACATCCAGATTTAATTTGTTCTCCATGGCCTAATAGTTATGGTGCCGCTTGCAGACCTTTTGTAGGAACACCAAATGCCAACATTTTATTTGAAGCAAACAATACCTGTGGTAATGCAATTGGAAGTGGAGATGTCGTTGGAGTCCGATTGGGAGCGTGCGATATGATTTCTGGCCGAGGAGCACTCTGTGCAAATGGAGATTTTAATATTTTCGCATCAGGAGGAACCTGTACCAATACCGGAATATTAAGCACCCCAAATAGTGCTTGGGTAATAGATTTAATTGATGATTTAATGGATAGCCTTTTGGTTTGTGGAGTTACGGGATGCCCAATATTGCCAATCGAATTATTAACTTTTGATGGCTATACCAAAAATGGTGTTAACGAATTTTATTGGAGCACAACAGCTGAAATTAATAATGATTATTTCACCCTTGAAAGAAGTTGGGATGCCATACATTTTGAAAAAATTGCAATTATTGATGGGGCTGGAAACAGTAATATCCTATTAGATTATGAAGAAACCGATTTACACCCATTGAATGGAACAAATTATTATCGATTAAGACAAACAGATTTTGATGGTAACTATTCCTTTTCAAAAATGATCACTTTATCAAATAAATTAGAACATTCGTTATCGGTTTACCCCAACCCATCATCTAATATCATCACCCTGACTAATAGTGAAATCTCCTTACTGAATTCAATTGTTAAAGTCTATGATATACAAGGAAAAATTATTTTAGAAAAAATAATTCTGGAAGAAAACCTTGATTATCAATTAAATATTAGTTCCTTTAACAATGGGCTCTATTTTATTAAAGTAAATTCTGGAGAGAATTCATTTAAAGGGTCTTTTATTAAAGAGTGAAAATGAAAAAACTAGTTATATTTTCTCTATTAATTTCTAT
>JBFIEB010000434.1:0-2036 GCA_041603555.1 Vicingaceae bacterium | reverse complement strand
TCTGTTGGTGCAACTACGCAAATGTTTACTATTCCAATGGCAGCCAGTACTTGGGTTCTTTGTTCGATGCCATTTACAGCTACAGCAACCACCATGGTGTTAGAAGCCAAACACTCTAGTACTTTTGGGGCTTATTATGCCTATGTTGGTTTGGATGGTTTTTTCATTGGTAACTGCTCGATCTTACCCATTGAATTATCGAAGTTTGCGCTTAACTGTAATTATGATGAAGTAAATGTTAGCTGGACAACAGAAACAGAACTATCTAATGATTACTTTACAATAGAACGTAGTAGTGATGGAGTTAATTTTGAAAGCCTAACAATTGTTGATGGAAGCGGAACAAGTACTTCTCCAAAAACCTACTCATGGATTGATGATAATCCATTCGCTGGAACAAATTATTACAGACTATCTCAAACTGATTTTAATGGGAATACCGAAATCTTTGAAACACGTTCAATAAGCTGTAATGAAAATGATCAGCTGGTTATTTCCCCGAATCCAGCAACTGATGTTTTAACTATCAAATTTGATAATTCTATTCAATCTATAAAAATAACAGATGTATCAGGCAGGTTAATTAAAGATGTTAATCAAAATTTTAACACTATAGATATATCGGAACTACCTAATGGTATTTATTTTTTAAAGCTATTTTCAGGCGATAGTGTTTTGATTCAAAAGTTTATTAAGGAGTAAATCCTGAAACCCTCTTTCCGATTACTCCTTATCAATTATCGGAAAAAAGATATTAACACAAAGTACTGATTTAGAAGGATTTGGAAGCTAAAAGAAGCTATCGGAAAAGAGTCTACTTCCCGATACAAAACCGAGTAAAAATCGAATCCAAGAGGTCATCAGTAGTAATATCACCGGTTATCTCTCCTAAATGGTGTAAGGCTTGTCGGATATCCATGGCTAAAAAATCGCCAGTAACATTGTTATCCAATCCTTCTAATACTTTTAACAACGAATCATTGGCTTTTGTCAACGCCTCGTAATGCCTGGTATTGGTAACCACCACATCATTAGCTGTGGCTCTCCTATTCATTACCGCCTTTACCAATTCCATTTTTAATTCAGTTAGGGTATCTTGTTCTTTGGCAGAAATAAAATGGCAATTAAAATCAGCGGCTTTAAAAGCAGTTGTTACAGCCTCATTTGCCAAATCAGCTTTATTAGCAAGTATCAATCTTGGTATGTCTTGATTCATTTCAGCTAGGTCTTCGGCTACATCTTGTATGGCTAATTGTGCTACATCAAATAAATAAATGTAAATGGCTGAACGTTCTATTTCTTCTATGGCTTTTTCTACACCTATTTTTTCAATCTCATCGGTAGTAATACGAATACCTGCTGTATCAATAAATCGGAACTGTATTCCTTCAATAATTAACGACTCTTCTATGGTATCTCTTGTGGTACCGGGAGTAGCTGAAACAATGGCGCGTTCATCATTTAATAAAGCATTCAGCAAGGTAGATTTACCTGCATTTGGTCTACCCACTATAGCAACAGGAACGCCAGATTTTACCACATTACCATAAGCAAACGAATGGATTAAAGTGCTTAATGCTTTATTCAATTTGGTTACCAACTCTTTTAAATCAGCTCTGTCGGCAAACTCCACATCCTCTTCACCAAAATCTAATTCGAGCTCCACTAAGGATGCAAAATGAATAAGCTGCTCTCTTAACTGTTGTATTTCTGAAGAGTAACCACCTCGTACTTGATTCATCGCTAACTCATGAGATGCTTCAGAGTCTGAGGCAATTAAATCGGCTACTGCTTCTGCTTGTGATAAATCTAATTTTCCATTTAAAAAAGCGCGCAAGGTAAACTCACCAGCTTTGGCTGTTTTAGCTCCATTGGCTACCAACAATTGCAATACTTGTTGTTGAATGTAAGGTGAACCATGTGTAGATATTTCTATAGAGTTTTCTCCAGTAAAAGAATTGCTGTCTTTAAACAAACTGACCAATACTTCATCCACTACTCTTTCTCCGTCCTTTATCAATCCAAAATGAATGGTA
>JBFIEB010000433.1:0-2037 GCA_041603555.1 Vicingaceae bacterium | reverse complement strand
GCTCCTAATTTTAGCTGCGAAAGTTTTACAGCTACCTTTTCTAACAACAGCACTGGTGCAGGTTCTTATCTATGGAATTTTGGTGATTCCACAACCCTTAACGATACTTCAAGTGCGTTTACTCCTTCATATACTTACCCTGATACAGGAACATATACAGTTATGTTAATTGCTTTTTCTAGTTTTAATCCGGCTTGCAACGATACTAGTTATGGCACGGTAACTATTTTACCAGAGTTTGTGCAAAACATGAATTATAGTCTTGAAGTTTGTACTCAAGATGTTATTTTTCTTTCTACTACTTCTTTAGATAGTACTGGTACTGTGATTTATGAATGGGATTTTGGCAATGGTATAGGAACCTCGAACTTACAAAATCCCATTTATACCTATCCTGATACTGGAACATATACCATTACTTTAATCTCTTATTCTCCAGCTAACCCAGGATGCAACGATACTGGAACAGTTACCGTAACAGTTTTCCCTGAATTTGTCTTGAACAGTTCATTAACTGAACTTCCTTGTTCGAGGGATGTTACTTTTTTAAGCAACTCTACTTATGACAACCTTTATCCTGTCCACTATTTTTGGGATTTTGGTGTTCCTCCTATTTCAACAGACACATCAAACAATTCCACTGCAAATTATACTTACCCTAGTCCAGGAACCTACTACCCGACTCTAATAGCTTATACTGATAGTCCAGCTTGTGGTGACACAACTCAATTATCAGTAGTCATCTACCCAGAATTTACTTTTAGTTATGACATTAAAGAGATAAGATGTACCTACGGAATTGAACTCTCTGCTTCATCATCATTAGATAACGTTGTGAATATAAATTACTTATGGAGTTTTGGTGATGGATTGGAATCTATAATACCTAATAATACTCATATATACGCTAATAGCGGTACTTTTGATTTAACATTAACAGTTAATACAGCCAATGGGTGTTCCGGAACTTATTCTACCGTTTTGGTAAAAGAGCCCATATCAGAAGTATTTGTTCCTAACGCCTTTACCCCTAATGGAGATAAAGAAAATGATGTATTATTTGTTAGGGGCGGAATTGACGAAATGTCTATAAAAATATACGATAGATGGGGAGAATTAGTCTTTGAATCCATAGATCAATCAAATGGCTGGGATGGTACTTTTAATGGAAAATTAGTTGATCCAGGTGTTTTTGTCTATCACCTTATCACAAAATGTGGTGATACCGAAGAAATTTTCAAAAAAGGGAATGTTACCGTTATTCGATAAGCCGGACTCTATTTTAGATTAACATCAATTAACACAAATTTTTAAACCCTTGTTATTTCCTTAACCCAATTAATTATATTTACATGCTGACTTTAGAATAGTATGTCCGATAGTATTGTAATCATACCAACCTACAATGAAAAGGAAAATCTTGAAAAGATGGTCCGTAAAGTTTTTTCACTAGAAAAAGATTTTAATATTTTAATTGTAGATGATGGTTCACCTGATGGAACTGCTGCAATTGTAAAAACATTACAAACTGAATTTCCAAATCAATTAAATCTCGAAGAACGAAGTGGCAAACTAGGGTTAGGAACCGCTTACATTCACGGTTTTAAATGGGCTTTACAAAGAGACTACCAATACGTTTTTGAAATGGATTGTGATTTTTCTCATAATCCTGAAGACCTAATTCAATTGTACAATGCTTGCGAAAAAGATGGAGGTGATCTATCAATTGGTTCTCGGTATAAATCGGGTGTTAATGTTGTTAATTGGCCAATGGGAAGGGTTTTAATGTCTTACTATGCCTCTTCTTATGTTCGATTTATTACCGGCATGAATATCAGAGATACAACTTCAGGTTTTAAATGTTATACCCGAAAAGTTTTGGAAACAATAGATTTAGACGCCATTAAATTTAAAGGTTATGCTTTTCAAATTGAAATGAAATTTACAGCTTGGAAATTTGGTTTTAATGTTGTTGAAGTACCTATTGTATTTACTGACCGACAAGAAGGAGAATCTAAAATGAGCGGAGGTATTTTT
>JBFIEB010000432.1:0-2038 GCA_041603555.1 Vicingaceae bacterium | reverse complement strand
TGCCAGCTTCATAGTAACCTGGTTGTCCACCAAATATCACGTATGCATCTCCGAAAGCTGCTGTGTCAATATCAATACCACAAGTTTGAGGTGTACCTTCAACCACCCTGTCAGGTGAATAGGCAGTTACTGTCCAAAAAGTTGGTCCTCCAAGTGGATTTGTCCAATTACAAGTTGTATCTGCCCACATCCATTCATTAGTCGTAACTGGTGGGCCATACTCAAAACTTGGATTAAGCACCAAATTTTGGGCAGAGCTCTGAAAGAGAGCAAAAAGTAGCAATATGTTGAGGATGTACTTCATTGCTTATAACGACTGTGTCAGGAACGTTTCAATGTTCTTTACACTAAAGTGTTAAACGAAGTTAGCGTTTTTTAAGGAGAAAGTCAAGTTTTAACGCTCCACTAAAAACCAACTATTCAATAAATTTTCTTTGTTGTATTGCATGGTTTCTTTCGTTTCCCAATTAATTACACTAGCACCAGAAGCATTGGCAATGGCTTGTCCTGCAGCCGTATCCCATTCCATAGTAGGTGCAAAACGAGGATAAGCATCAGCAGCTCCTTCCGCAACCATGCACAATTTTAAAGAACTCCCTTTAGATAAAATATCAACTTCTGTATGCTTTGCTTTTTGTTCATTAATAAATGCTTCCGTTTCTTCACTCATGTGTGAACGGCTACCCACAACAACGTAATTAGCTCTTGTTTGGGCAATTGGCAATAGGTCTGATCCTTTGATTAATTCTTCCAAAGAAGAAACTCTAGAGATAAAATCATAGGCTTTATAAGCTTTGTTATCCGCAAAATATAAGTCCTTAGTCACGGGCACATAAATTACACCCATAGTAGCTTTTCCATCCTCTATTAGAGCAATATTAACTGTGAATTCTCCATTCCGTTTCACAAATTCTTTGGTGCCATCTAAAGGATCAACCATCCAAAATTGCTTCCAATCTTTTCTTTCTTCATAAGACATGTGCCTCCCCTCTTCACTTAATACAGGCAAGCCTGTTGATTCCAATATTTTCATAATTTCCAGATGTGCTCTTTTGTCTGCCTCCGTTAAAGGAGAATTATCGTCTTTTGTTTCTACAGCAAAATCAGAATTATATATATCTAAAATTGCTTCCCCTCCTTTTAACGCAGCGTTTATTATTTGAACCAACCAATCTTCTCTAATCATTATTTTCCTTTATATGTTCAACTCCAAAATCAAATTTATGCCAAATTCTTTCATGCAGATAATATAGTATCATTTTTGTTATCATTTCAACGCCTCCAATTTGTAATCCAATTAATGGATCTCCAGTAATTACCCAGGCTAATAAAGTAGTATCTAATGTCCCAATAATACGCCAACTTATTGTTTTAATAATATGCCGATAGTTATATAGGATTAAATTTGATTTGTCTCTTCGGTCTACTTTTAACCAGATTCTTTCATGCATAAAATATAACACCATTTTAGTAATTACCTCTGTACCACCAATTGATAAACCAATTAATGGGTTACCTGAAATCAACCATCCTATAACCATGGTATCGATAGATCCAACAATTCTCCAGGTCATTGTTTTGGCTAGATGCCTTTTTATCAAAAAATCGTTAGACATTAAAAATAATTTTTTAATTGAGGTTCATTTTTTTGAATAGCAAATTTATTTAATACAGTATTAGCTAAACTACTTGCTCCAAACCTAAATAAACTGTTATCTAACCAATCTTTTCCAACAATTTGATCAACTAGTTTTAAGTAATTTATTGCAATTTTAATATCCGATATCCCTCCTGCAGGTTTCATTCCTATTTTAATTCCAGTTGCTAAATTAAAGTCTTTAATGGCATCCAGCATAATATAAACAGCATTATAGGTAGCTCCCTCATTAATCTTTCCGGTAGAGGTTTTAATAAAATCCGCACCAGCATACATGGCTAAATCACTTGCAATTCTTATGTTTGTGTTATTTCCTAACTCACCGCTTTCAATAATTACTTTTAGGTGGGTTTTCCCACAACAATTTTTAATAGCAGCAAT
>JBFIEB010000431.1:0-2052 GCA_041603555.1 Vicingaceae bacterium | reverse complement strand
CCAAACAACATCATGGCTCCTTTTTCTTCGGCTTCTGTTATTGGAATTGCTCTGTATTCCTGTAATTCAAAATTTTCTTGAATTCTACTATTCACTAAATCTTCTATTTTTTGGATTTCTTCATCGGATACTTTTTGGAAATGAGAAAAATCAAAACGTAAGTATTCAGAATTTACTAAGGACCCTTTTTGCTCGACATGTGTTCCTAAAATCTCTCTTAATGCCTGATGCATTAAATGGGTAGCAGTATGATTTCTTGCTGTTAAATTCCTTACACTATTATCAACAACAGCCTTAAATTGAACATTTACTTCTTTTGGTAATTCTTCAGTAAAATGAACAATTAAATTATTCTCCTTTTTGGTATCAATTATTGTTATTTGTTCACCATTAGATTTAATATATCCTGTGTCTCCAACTTGTCCACCTCCTTCAGGATAAAAGGGGGTTAAATTAAAAACCAATTGATATGATTCTTCTCCTTTCGTTTTTACCTTTCGATACTTCGTAATATATACATGTGCTACTGTGTAATCATAACCGATAAATTCTTCTACATCATCTTTTTTCAATTCTACCCAATCATCTGTTTCAATTTTAGTAGCTGCCCTTGATCTATCTTTTTGCTTGGTTAACTCTTCAGTAAACCCCGGCATATCTACATGAAACTCATTTTCTAATGCCAATAATTTCGTTAAATCTATCGGAAAACCAAAGGTATCATATAACTCAAAAGCAAATTTTCCATCTATCATTTTATCATTGGCAGTTGCCAAATAATTTTCGAAACGTTGAATTCCTTTTTCTAGCGTTCTTAAAAAACTTTCTTCCTCTTCTCGAATTACATTCGTAATTAATTCTTGTTGTGGTTTCAATTCCGGAAAAACTTCCCCCATTTGATCCACCAATTCCCCCACCAATTGATAGATGAATGGTTCTCTTACATTTAAAAAACTGTAGCCGTAACGAATGGCCCTTCTTAAAATTCTACGAATGACATATCCTGCACCTGTATTAGATGGCAATTGTCCATCTGCAATTGAAAAGGCAACGGCTCTTAAATGATCGGCAATTACCCGAATGGCAACATCTGTTTTAATTGAGGTATCCAACGTGTTTTGGTATTTCACTCCAGAAATAGTACTTATTTTATCAATAATTGGAGAAAAAACATCGGTATCATAATTGGATTTTTTGCCTTGCAACACCATTGCCAAACGTTCAAAACCCATTCCTGTATCAACATGTTTGTTTGGCAAGGGTTGTAATGTTCCATTTGCCAACCTGTTGAACTCCATAAAAACTAGGTTCCAGATCTCCACCACTTGAGGATGGTCTTTATTCACTAACTCTTTCCCCGGAAGTTGAGCGATTTCATCATCACTTCTTAAATCAATGTGAATTTCAGAACATGGTCCACAAGGTCCGGTATCACCCATTTCCCAAAAATTATCTTTTTTATCACATGTTAAAATATGTTCTTCCGAAATACCATTTTCATCCAAAATGGCTTTCCACAATTCGTAAGCTTCTTGGTCTAAAGCTGTTCCATCTTTTTCATCTCCTTCAAAAACTGTAAAATAAAGTTTGCTCTTGTCAATTTTATAAACATCAACTAACAATTCCCAAGCCCACTGAATTGCTTCTTTCTTAAAGTAATCACCAAAACTCCAGTTCCCCAACATCTCAAACATGGTATGATGGTAAGTATCTACCCCTACTTCTTCTAAATCATTATGTTTACCGGAAACTCTTAAGCATTTTTGGGTATCAGCAATTCTTGTATGTTTTATTTCAGCATTTCCTAAGAATAAATCTTTAAATTGATTCATTCCGGCATTGGTAAACATTAGAGTTGGGTCATTTTTTATGACCATGGGAGCAGAAGCAACCAAGGTATGTTGATTACTTTTGAAAAATTCTAAGTACTTAGCACGTATCTCTTTGGAAATCATACTGTTAATAATTGTTAATTAACCGTTAACGGTCTATTTTCAATTGCTTGTTATTTTTAAATGATTAAATTTGTAGCCAAAATTAGTATATATTCTT
>JBFIEB010000430.1:0-2055 GCA_041603555.1 Vicingaceae bacterium | reverse complement strand
TTTGCAGGAACCAATTATCAACAAACTTATACGTTTAGGTTGCCAGTTGATGTGTTAAGAGGTTTAGGGTTAAACACATTTACCATTACTGTGGATGCATTAAATGTAGTATTTGAAAGCTTTGAAAATAACAATACAGTTTCTAAAGGATTAACTATTTTATCAGGAGAAATAGTACCCATTTACCCGTATAATTTTATGATAGTACCTGATCCGATAAGTACGTTGAAAGCTTCTACTGCTTTCCCTTTTGAACCAGCTAAAGACTACATATTTGAAATTGACACCACAGATTATTTTAATAGTCCAATAAAACAATCTACAATTATCAACCATACAGGAGGGGTAGTTACTTGGACACCAACAATATATGCTGGTCTACCTGATAGTACAGTTTATTTTTGGCGTGTAAGCCCTGATTCTCTTAATCCTACTATTGGTTATAAATGGAGGCAGAGGTCATTCCAATGGATTAATGGGAAAGAAGGATGGGAGCAAGATCATTTTTTCCAATTTGAAAATGATGATTATCAATTTGTTAACCACAACAGACCAGTTAGACAGTTTCAATTTATTAGTGATGTAAAACAATTGAAGGCTACTACGGTTGGAAAAGCATGGTGGAGTGAATTAAATTCAATTGCTTATTATATAGGGGGTGATGTAAAAGAATTAAATGGACAGGGAACGGCAACAGCCTTACATGTTGCCATACTTGATTCAGTAACATTAGAGCCATGGACAATTTACGACTATAATGTTGGGCAGCTTAACTTACCTCCAAATAATAGAGATTTGTTTTTTATTTTCAATTATGCGAATTCAGGCCACATGACTGCCTTAGAAAATTTATTAGATACTGTTCCTAATGGGAATCATATTGTCATGTTTACTTGGCACATCATAAACATGTCTAATTATTTACCTATGCCTCTTGGTGTAAGAAATGAGCTAGATAGTTTAGGTGCTGTTTTATTGCCTACCGTTCAGGACTCCCTACCTTTTGTCTTCTATGCTCAAAAAGGAAATCCTGCGTCAGCAATTGAAGTTATTGGAGATTCAATAAATGATCAAAATGTAACGCTTACAACCACCATTACAACTAGTGCCAGTTATGGAAACATTTTTTCAGAAATTTTAGGTCCTGCTGTAAGCTGGGACTCTTTATCATGGAGAATGTCTCCACTGGAATCTCCTTCTTCAAAAGACAGTACCGTACTTAACGTTATTGGTGTGGATGCTAGTGGTAATGAAACACTTATATCAAGCATAAATCCGTTACCTACTGATTCTGGAGATATTAGTATTTCAAGTCGTGTGGATGCGAATCTTTATCCATTCTTAAAATTAAATACTTATTTAACTGACGACTCTTTGCTTACGTCTCCTCAATTAGATAGGTGGCAAGTTACTTATGAAGGTGTTCCAGAAGCGGCATTAGACCCTAGCATTTATTATTCATTCCAAAGTGATACAGTAGCCGAAGGAATGGACATCACAATTTCTATTGCTGTAAAAAACATTAGTAGATATGACATGGATAGTTTATTGATTTCGTTTGCAGTGCTACATAATAATGGAACTCAGTTTTTACCTTATCCAAGACAAAAACCATTGCTTGCTGATAGTGTAATGTACGCTACATTAACTTTTCCCACATATGGAATGGCAGGATTAAACAGCCTGCTGATTGATGTTAATCCCAACAACGACCAGTTAGAACAGTACCATTTTAATAATGTGGCTCAAATTCCTTTCTACGTTAATGCTGATAACATTAACCCCATTTTAGATGTTACTTTTGACGGAATTCATATATTGGATGGAGATATAGTTTCTCCAAAACCTGAAATTATAATTGAATTGACAGATGAAAATCTGTTTTTATTGTTAGATGACACCTCTGATTATGCAGTTTATATTACTGACCCAAATGGAGCAGAGAAAAGAATACATTTTTATTCTGAAATGCAATTTATTCCAGCTTCATTGCCAAAGAATAACTCTAAGATTATTTTTCCAGCAAATTTCCCAATTGATGGGGAATACAAATTA
>JBFIEB010000429.1:0-2066 GCA_041603555.1 Vicingaceae bacterium | reverse complement strand
ATTAGTTTCTGATTGTGGTTCAACACCATCAACAGCACTGAATAAAAACACTAAACCATCTAGCACCCTTAATGACCTATTTACTTCAACAGTAAAATCAACGTGGCCTGGAGTATCAATAATATTTACATGGTATGTATCACCTCTATATTCCCAATCAAGTGTAGTAGCAGCTGAAGTAATTGTAATACCTCTTTCTTGCTCTTGCTCCATCCAATCCATAGTTGCAGCACCATCATGTACCTCTCCAATTTTGTGACTCACACCACCATAATAAAGGATACGTTCCGTTGTTGTAGTTTTTCCTGCATCAATATGAGCCGCAATACCTATATTTCTTGTATATTTTAAATCTCTTGCCATTTTCCTAAAACTTATATATTAGAATCTAAAATGAGAAAATGCTTTATTTGCATCCGCCATCCTATGTGTATCTTCTTTCTTTTTAAAAGCAGCTCCTTCTTCTTTATAACCTGCCATTACTTCAGCAGCTAATTTTTGAGCCATTGTCTTTTCGTTTCTTTTTCTAGCAGCATTGATTAACCACTTCATACCCATAGAGATTTTTCTGTCATCTCTAATTGGTTGCGGAATTTGAAACGTTGCTCCACCAATTCTTCTACTCCTAACCTCAACACCAGGAGTAATGTTTGTTAATGCTTTTTTCCAAACATCTAAACAATCTTCTTCTTCAATTTTTTCATTAACAATATCAAGTGCGCTGTAAAAAATTTCAAATGCAACGCTCTTCTTACCATCCAGCATTAGATTATTTACAAATCGGGTAACCAATTTGTCATTAAACTTTGGATCTGGGAGTAATACTCTTTTCTTTGCTCTAGATTTTCTCATCTTTTTATATCAATCTTATATTATAGATTTATTTTTTTGGCTTCTTAGTCCCGTATTTAGATCTTCTTTGTGTTCTTCCATCTACTCCAGCAGTATCCAATGCCCCTCTTACAATGTGGTATCTTACACCTGGTAAATCTTTTACTCTTCCACCTCTTACCAAAACAATCGAGTGCTCTTGTAAATTATGCCCTTCACCACCGATGTAGGCATTTACTTCTTTTCCATTTGTCAGTCTAACCCTTGCAACTTTTCTCATTGCGGAATTAGGTTTTTTAGGAGTTGTAGTGTAAACTCTTACACATACACCTCTTCTTTGCGGGCAAGAATCTAATGCTGCAGACTTACTAGTCTTAATCATTTTGACCCTTCCTTTTCTTACTAATTGCTGTATAGTTGGCATAATTTATTAATTAAAATACATACTCCTCCCTAAAAAGGGAGTGCAAAAATACAATTATTTTTTAATAAACCAATACCTCTTGATTTTTTTTGAATCTCTTTTATTCTCTCGATAAATGACTTGTTTGCAATTTAATTAATTGCATAAAAAAATGGAGTGCATAAGCACTCCATTGTTAATCTTATTTATTTGTTTATTTAGCGAATTAAACTGAATCCGCCTTTTTCGAAATATTCTTCTCCATCAAATCCTTTTGCCCTTATCATATAAAAGTAAGTTCCATCTGGAGCTTCAGAACCAGAAAGGGTTCTTCCATCCCAATACCCTTTCACATTATCCCAAGAAAACATTTTTTGTCCCCATCTATTAAAAATTTCTCCTTCAACAGATTCAAGATTCACGCCATCCACAGTAAAAACATCATTTGATCCATCGCCATTTGGAGTAAACACGTTAGGAATCAATATACCAGACTCTCCGAAGGCGTTAATAGTGATGTATGCAGTATCAGAACAAGTTCCATCTGTAACAATTAGCATTGCTGTATATGAACCTATTGCTGTATAAGTAAATGATCCTGTAGGCTGAGTGTCATCGATACTATTATCTCCATTGAAATCCCATGAGTATGCAATAATTGCTCCTGTAGAGGTTGTCCCATCAAATGTAACAGTTAAGGGAATTGATCCAGTTAGAGGGTTTGCAATTATTATTGCCTGGACTCCTCCAACCACCACCACAACAGAATCCATTGGACTTGGGCAGGCACCCAGTTCATTTACATAATAAGTGAACGTTCCAGGCCCTGGGT
>JBFIEB010000428.1:0-2068 GCA_041603555.1 Vicingaceae bacterium | reverse complement strand
TCCGGTTGAACCCATTACAGGACAACCATCATCATTGGCAATAAAGGTTACATTGTTCCCTAAATATCCTGGTTGTGCAATCCAACAAAAAGTTCCTGTAACTGGATTAGTTCCAGTTTGGGTAAAGGTTGAATTTGGTAATAAAGTAGTTCCGTTTTGGACAATGGTTAAATTATTCCCGAGGTCTACTAAATCTTGAAAGACGACATCAAAACAGACCGAATCTCCAAAACAGACAGCAACAGTATTGTTACCAATTAAAGTCCCAGTTCCATTAAAATTGGTTATCCCGCTAATGGGATTTGTGGGTGGTGTATTGGTGCAAGCGATTACCATAATCTGAAAATCATGAATAATAGATGCAATGAGTTGACCAGCAGCATTGTAAGAATTAATTTGAATGGCAACCACAAAATTACCTGCTGTTGCCTGATTAAGTGTAAAACAACCAGTTATTGGGTCTAATACAAAATTTTGTAGAGGTGCATTAATTGAATATCCAGCTAAGTGTGTAATAGGTAATTGCCCAGCTCCAGCTGGAGCAACCATTTGAAAGTAAGTACTATCTCCTTCAGGATCCTGAGTTGTTAAGCAATAGCTAAAGTTAGTATTAGTACAAGCATAAGGTATTGGAGCTGCTGTTACTGTTGGAGAGTTATTACAAGGAGCAGTAGCGGTGTATAAAGTTGAAGAAGTTGCCATAGTGTTTCCAGCAGCACCCGTCATATTAGAACTAGCATCTCTACAACATAATTGGTATCCTATTGTCCAGCTGTCACAGTTTGCTGGAAAGGTAACGGTTGCTTCATAAGTATAAAGCCAAACACCAGGGTCAGAACCACCACTACAATTACTTGTTGCGGTAGCACACAATTGATTCACATCTTGAGCAACTCCAACTTGATTCCATATAGGAGATACAGGATTGGTCAATGCACAGGTGTTCGTAAACGTAAAATATGATGCAGCCATCGTTGCTGGGTGAGTTCCTGGACATTTTCTAAATACGGTTAAGGTAAATGTATAGGTAAGCGGATTGGCCGGATTACATGTCCAAGTTATATTTGCTCCTGGTATATGTGATGCCGAAGCTTGATTTGTGTTAAACCCTAAAAATAAGGTGATTAGTACAAGAGAAATGAGTAATTGTTTTTTCATAGTAAGTATAGTTAAGTTTAATGCCTTTTGCCACTTTAACAACATTTAATGGCTAAGTGTTGTCACTTAGACGGAAGAATAAAAATTAGGTTGCGTTACTTTTATAATTATTTCTCTATTGTTATATTTTTAACAGATAAATTAAAATTAAACATTTTACTAACATTAGTAGCCCTGTTTATTAAAGCATCGTTAGGTATTTGGTGAAAGAATTTTATGTTTATTTTTACCGCTAGAACAGCATCAAAATTTTAATTAATATAATTTAAATGAACATTATGAAAAAAGTAGCTCTTGTATTAATCGGTTTTCCAGTCTTATTATTTACCTCTTGCGGGGGGAATGATGAACCAAAAGAAGAAAATATTGATGTAGAAAAGAACCCTCTTGGGGCATTAATGAAAATGGGGAAAAACATGAAGGATAATGCTGAAAAGATGGAAAAGAACATGAAGGAAAAGAAAAATGCGAAAGCAATTCATTATGAAGAATTAATGAAGTATTTACCGGAAAGTATTGATGGCTATTCTTTAGACGGAGAGCCAAAAGGAGCTTCAATGGATATGACAGGAATGTCTTATTCTTCTGCAGAAGCTAAATTTGAAAATGAAAAAGGAGATAGAATAAATATTGTTTTGCTGGATTATAATGCAGCTTATAGTATGTATAATATGGCAACTGCCATGTGGGCTAGCGGTTTTAAAATAGACACTAGCGAAGAGATTGCGCAGAGCATTAATTTTGGTGAAAACATTAACGGTTGGGAATCTTTTAAGAAAAAGGGGAATGATGCTAGTGTGGTTTTAGGAATAGGAGATAGGTTTCTACTCACTATTGAAGGAGCCAATCAAGAAGATTGTGAATTTTTCAAAGGGATTGCAAAATCAATGGATCTGGAAGAATTGGTTTC
>JBFIEB010000427.1:0-2077 GCA_041603555.1 Vicingaceae bacterium | reverse complement strand
TAGTAATAAGTTAAAATAATTTTCTGTAAAAATAAAACATCTATCCGATAATCGAATTATGTATTTAATTATAAATCTTTCTTTTATTCAACTCTTGTTGATATCTACGAGCATAAATCAAATGCTGATTGTACGTTTTAGCAAAATTATGATAACCAGAAAAGTTTTCTTTCGCGCACATATAAATGTAATCGTGGTTTTCATAATCCAATACAGCGTCTAATGATTTTATACTTGGTAGATTTATTGGTCCGGGAGGTAAGCCGGTATATTTATAAGTGTTATAAGGAGAATCATAATCTTTATGTTTGTTGAGTACTCTCCTAATAGAAAAATCGCCAATACCATAAATAATAGTAGGGTCAGATTGTAATAACATTCCTTTCCTTATTCTATTTATATACAAGCCAGCAACCCTAGGTCTTTCATCACTATGAACAGACTGTTCCGCCTGAACAATCGATGCTAATATTGCTACCTCAGATTGAGATAAATTCAATTTTTTGGCTTTTGCTTTACGTTCATCAGTCCAGAATTTTTTGTATTCGTCAGCCATTCGTTCAATAGCTTTTTCAGCAGTTGTTGCCCAATTAAACTCATAAGTATTTGGTAAAAACAAGGTTAAAATAGTAGTTTGATTAAAACCGTATCCACTAACAAATTCATTATCATTTAATAAATCTAGAATCTCTAAACTATCACATTCTAGGTTTTTTGAAAACTTCCCTGCTAAATCATACTTAGTTCGTACGTTATTAAAAATAACCCTCACCGGAACAGTCTCTCCAGAACGTAACAAATCAACCAATTCATTATTGCTCATTCCTTCCTTTAATAAGTATCGTCCTGGATGAATGTTGTTTTTGAAGTTACTCTTCTTTTCTGCAACCCACTCAAAGGATTCTCGATTAATAATATATCCTTTCTCATATAAATCGTGAACAATATCGTCAAATTCATAATTAGAGTGTATATAGAAATACATATCCTGAGAATTCTTTAAAGTAACATTTGGCTGATAAACTTGCTTATAGGCAAAATAACCAAGGTAAGCACCACAAAGTATTCCGATTAAAAAAATGGATATGATAATTTTCTTAAACATGCTGTAAACTTAGCTCATAATAATTAACTTTCTTTTCGTCTAATTCTCGTTCTTCAATGAATTGAAACCCACAATTTTCAAATAAACGAATACTTGTGGAATTATCTTTTAAGATGTTACAAAAAATAGAAATAAGTTCAAGTTCATTTCTGCAATAATCTATGATAAGATTTATAGTTTCTTGCGCATAGCCTTTATTTCTGTTTTCAACATCGGCAATTAATATACCTACTCCAATTATTTTATTTGACTCATTAAATTCAAACAAATCCAATGTTCCTATGGCATTTTGAGTTGAATTGAGGCAAATCATGTAACGAATTTGTTTATTAATCTTAATATCTTGCTGAGTATTAACCAAGTGTAAAATATCTTCTTCGATAAAAGGTGTTCTGGTTCCACTTACCCCCCAATTCTCAGAATTGTTTTCCCATCTTAGAATTGGAACAACATCTATGTGTTCCATAGTTCTTAAATATATGGATTCGCCTCTTAGCAACAACTAGTGAGTTAACTGATTTACCCTATTTTGTATATCATGCATCGTATAGGTTTTAAACCTAAAATTACTATCAACAATATCTTTTTCAAGTCCAAAATGTAAAGTTTTGGTAACCAATTTATATTCGAATAGAAGAGGGATTAATTCGAAAACAAAACCACAGTTAACGGCCTTTTGAACAAATAATTCACTAATTACTCCTTTAACTGGCGCCAAACAGGTTACATTCATGGTAACTTGATCGAATATTGATATTTGGTGATTTATAATTTTTTCAATATTTTTTTTGCTAGTTGCATCAATCCTAAAAAATAAACTTGGTATCTTTTTCGAACAAATAACATCAATAAAACCTCTTAAAGGAATTCCTATTTTCTTTCCTCTTACATTTATGTCGTAAACTTTTCCTTGATAAATTAAACCTAAATGTGGAGGTATTCTTGTTGCATGAATTATAAATATAAACAGTC
>JBFIEB010000426.1:0-2080 GCA_041603555.1 Vicingaceae bacterium | reverse complement strand
TGGAGTAGTAGTTTATTTGATGATTTCTCCTTATTACGTTTAACGTTATGGCTAAACGGTCGTTTCAATGACGTTTAGGTTTTGTCAGGTATAGTTTTAAATTAATTTTTAAATAATATGTAGCCATTTAAAGATGTTGCAATTAATAACCAGATGAAATAGGGTAATAATAGAATTGTCTTGTATTTCATTTCGGGCCAATAAAGTAATAGAAAAACTCCAACCAATATTGTCAGTCCACTAATTATTACAAGCCCAAATAAAACATTGTGGTAATAAAAGAAAGTTGGATTCCAGCTAACATTCAATACCCATTGAAAAATAAATAAAGCAATCAGGATTTTCTTATCTGCAATAATCGGCCATAGATAAGCCATATAAACACTAAAGCAAATCATGATCGTTGTCCATGCAAACCCAAAAACCCAACCTGGAGGTGTCCAAGGAGCTTTGACTAAACCACTATACCATTCAGAAGGGACTCCTTTTCTTGTAAAAAACCCACCAATAGCAAGAGCTCCAAAATTTATCAGTAAAAAAACAACCAACCTATAAACCATTTTTTTAATTTAGTAAACCTAACATTTGCTTAAACCGTTGTATCTTCCATAAGATTGTTTAATGCGGAGTTGATATTATCATATTCAAACCTAAAACCAGCATCTGATATTTTTTGCGAAGATATTTTACTACCATTTAAAAGAATTGTTGACATTTCACCAAAAATAAGTTTAATCATAAATTTAGGAATGTTGGGTAAAATGATTGGTCTTTTTAATTTTTTAGCAATAGTTTTTGTTAATACCTTATTAGTAATGTAATTTGAAGATACGGCATTGAATGTACCATGAATAGTTTTATCATCAAGAATAAATTTAAAAAGCCTAACCAAATCGTGTATATGGATCCATGGCATGTATTGATTGCCATTACCTAAACTTGAACCAAAACCATACTTTATAGGTTTCATAATTTTGGGTAATGCACCATCATTTTTGGCTAAAATAATTCCGAGTCGTATAATGGCAATTCTATTTGCCACACCTTTTGATTTGAATGCTTTTGCTGCATTCTCCCACTCAAAACAAACATCACTTAAAAAATCGTTCCCTTTTGGTGCGTTTTCATCTAAAATTTTTTCTGTTGTAATTGAACCGTAATATCCGATGGCTGAGGCCGAAATAAATGAATCTATATTAATATTAAGTTTTTTTAGTTCCTGCAATATTAATTCTGCACTATTTACTCTACTTGTAAGAATGTTTTTTTTCCTTTTATTTGTCCAACGTTTTGTTGCAATAGGTGTGCCAGCAAGATGGATAATGTGATGAACACCTATTAAAGCATTGGGATCAATATAATTTGAATTTATGTCCCAAACATACTCGTTGCTTCTAGTTTTATTCCGGGTTAAGAATCTTATAGAATAGTCTTTTTCTAGATGTTTGGCGAGATTTTTGGCAAGCATTCCTTTCGCTCCAGTAATTAAAACAACTTGTTTCATTTTTTTGCAAGATTATTTATTATCTCTTCGTACTCTTTAAATCTATGCTCTCTTATAGGTCTTGTTTTAGGCTCGGTATTAAAATACAACAATAAACAAGGGCTTATGTCTTTGTATTTATCAAGGTATTCGTATTTGATAAACTCATTGTTTTTAATTCGTTGCTTTATTTTATTATGATACGGATACATTTCTATTATACCTAACGTTTAGTATATGGCAAGTAGAGCAATAGAAAGCGATAAACTTTCAAGTTTGCACTGAGCCTAAGCGTTGTATTTTGTTTTTAATTTATTCATTTTTAAAAGCCAAATCAACGATTTGGCGGTCTTGTCAAATAGCACTGAATTTTCGTAAACCACTGAACGCCCTATTTGCTATATACAGTGTTGTAAGTACGTTTTTTTCTGAGGTTATCAATTTTATTCAAATTTAAAATTTGTTCAAATCAGAGTGTACTAGAAATTGATAATGTTTGTCCATTTTAGGATGAACATAAGGAAAACCGTTATCCCAAAACTACAAAGAGAAACAAGTTGCCAGTAGGTTGATCTTCCCGCCCATAACCTCAGATCG
>JBFIEB010000425.1:0-2081 GCA_041603555.1 Vicingaceae bacterium | reverse complement strand
GTTTTACTGGGTTATTAAAAACAACCGAATATACTTCATAACCCTGGCTAAGAAAGTACTTTATTCGAACCTCAGTATAAGGATCATTGGGTTGATGAAGAAAGGCAATTTTCATTTTATTGAAAACACCGCTCTAATTCATCAATTGCCTTATTCGTCACCTCTTCCTCTTGTCCATACCATATTGGTAAACATGCATGGTATTCAGCTAGAGGGTTTTTTACTCCAATAGAGTAATCATATACTGGTGAAGTTTTAGTTTCTAATAAAGGAAAGAGCTTATCCATGGTAATTGATGCGTGAAATAAAGTGAATTTATAATAATTCCCTATCTGACCATGGTCATTTTGTGAAATATAATTAATTCCTAAATCATTACAAGTTTTCATATATTTTTCTGCAATTATTACCTTGTTTGCAACAATTTCTTTCCACTCTTTTACAACACTATAAGCTAATAATGCCTGAGGCTCTGATACTCTATTGTTAAATCCAATTTCCAGTTTTTGATTGAAGCGATCGTAAATCGAATAATCTAAAGCCATTTGCCCTATTTCTTCATCATTGGTGACAATAACACCTCCTTCACCTGCAGGTATTGCCTTGGTCGAGTAAAAGGAATATACACCAGCATCACCAAATAAACCTGAATGTTTACCATTTAAGGTCGCTCCAAAGCTATGAGCGCAATCTTCAATAAGAATAATATTTTCTTCTTTACATAAAGCGGCTATACTTTCCATGTCTGGATTTACAATACCCCCAATATGAGAAAGCAAAATAATTAATTCTGCCTTATCGGAATAAGAATATTTACCAATGGCATTTTTTACATCTTCTAAACCAGGCATTAAAGATTCTAGCTTGCAATTAATAAAACCGTCTAATTTACATCCACCTGATGGCACCATTGTTTTTACACCATACATTGTATTGGACTGAATTAACACTTTTGACCTATTAAAATAGTAATTGTAAATGTTTAATAACGCAACAATACCTGATCCGTTAGAACTTGTTGGTACGGCCTTTTTTGCCTCAGTCATGTTAGCAACAAAATTAGATAGTTCTTTATTCCACTTGGCTTCAGCTAGCATTCCAGATTCAAATATTTCATCAATATTTTCTTTATAAAACTGTATTGATTTTTTTGGCAATTTTATCATTCCCATAATTTTGTATTTTTTATTAGATTAGTTTTGATTATTAAAAGTATCTCGCCAAAAAGTATTGGCTACTAAATTTTCATTATCCGAAGTATCAATTTTTGTTGTAAAATGTTTGCGTGGATTTTTGTGATATACTCTTCTGTAAAATTCCGGCCCTATACTAAACCCAAGTGTAAATTTACCTGGTATTACCATCCAAACATCGGCATCAATTTCCTTAATATGATACAGATAGTTACGTGGTTCACCTTTTACAATTATTTCACTTTTCACCCCATTATATTCTTCTAATTTTTCTATTTGTGGTTGGTAAATTTGGTGCTTTACAAAAACCTCTTCTATATATGTTTTACATTTATTTTCATCATTAAAAGATATCCCACCTATTAACCCTACTCCATTCTCTTTTGTGATGATATTAATGCAATTTTTTGGAAAATAATCCAGTTCAACAAATGATGTAGAGTTCTTATTTATATTACCTACAACAGCCATCGGTGCATAACTTTTTTTAACATACGCATCTACAAAGTTAGCAATATGTTCTGCGCTACAAAGCACGATCTTCTCTACAAAAAACGTTTCCTTATTAGTAACTACATGATAGCCCCCATCAACCTTTTTGTATTCTTTAAATTCATTCGATTTTGATATAGCTAATCCTGCTTCTACAGATGTCGCAACCATATCTTTAAGTAGAAGTCTTGAGTTCATAGTGAAATCAGGAGTCTTAACTGTATAAAACTTCTCCTTACATTTTAATAAAGTTATTATAATTGAGAAGATATCTTTTAATTTATATTTGAAAGGATTTAAAACACCTGCACGTCTCCTCAGCCAGTCGTGTTCCTTAATTTTAGTTATTAAAAAAATAGATCGAGCAACTCCAATTAGCCAAGGAAAAGCAAACTT
>JBFIEB010000424.1:0-2088 GCA_041603555.1 Vicingaceae bacterium | reverse complement strand
CTGCATCTGGCACTTCATTTAATAACGAAAACATAGATGTTAAAATAGGGGATAATCATATTATTATTAAAGATGAGGATGTAGATGTTGAAATTGGAAAAAAGAACGTTTCAGTTAACGGAGATACTACCATCATTAAATGGGGAAATACTTCTTTGTTTGTTTTTGATGATTCTGTTTATGTAAAAAGAGAAGAGAAAAAGAGAAGAGCCCACTGGGCTGGAGTTGATTTGGCTATCAATGGGTTTTTAAGTGCTGGCAAAAGTTTTGACTTGAGCAACCCTTCATATTTTGAACAAACTAATCCGCAAAAAGTAACTCAGTTTATGGAATTGAATTACAATAAATCATGGTCGTTGAGCATCAATTTTATGGAATTTTTTATTCCGATAAAAGAACATCATTTTGGTTTTGTAACGGGAATGGGAACAGAATGGAATAATTATGAATTGAAGTACAACATTAGATTAAATCCAGAAGGTGGAGAGCATGTTTACGCTACTGTAGATGAATTTAATCAGGATTACACTTATGGAGAAATAGATACCATTTTTAACTATTCTAAAAATCGATTTAAGACCTGGTTTATTAATGTGCCGCTATTGTTTGAAGTAAACACTGGCGATAGCAAAAATAAATCCTTTCATATTTCTGCTGGGGTAATATTGGGGTATAACCTACAAACCAAAATGAAATACCAGTACAATTATGAAGGCGATAAACAAACGGATAAAGACAAACAAAGTTTTAACACCAATCCATTTAGAGTAAGTTTAACCACAAGAGTTGGTTACGGCTGGTTTAATGTTTTTGCAACTTATAGTTTAACTCCTTTATTCGAAAATAGTAGAGGACCGGAATTGTATCCTTTTACAGTAGGTGTAACCCTATTAGGATTTTAATTTTTTTACTTTTTTATTGCCCACTTTCCTGCTGGCAAGCACGGCCTGTTTAGTTAGTGTGAAAAGCCTCTCGAGAAATCGAGGGGTTTTTGTCTAAAAAGTTTTAAGCCATTCAATGGCTTTTAGCTTTATCCGTAAATAATTTGGTTGAAAGCTGTTGGTTTGTAAAATTTTGATAAAAAGGCGTGTGGGGAGGAAAAGAATGGAACAAAATATTTTAAAACGTTCATTTTTTCCATTGATGAAAAAACGAACCAAAAAAATCTAGTCGAAAAAATACTCGGACCGTATTTTCGACTTGCCATCACACCTTTAATCCTTGTTAACTATTAAATGAGGAACATCTTCTAACTCCCAATCAATAACTAAGCCTTTAGCTAATTCGTCTGCTACTTTTTTACCGTAAAGGAGCTCACATAAATAGAGAGAGGCCTCAAAAGATTTGGCTCCACCAGCCGAGGTAATGAACTTCCCATCATGCACAAACAGTACACTATCATGAACAATTAGTTCAGGAAACATTTTTTTGTAAGCTTCAATATCTCCTGGAAAGGTGGTGGATTCAATTCCATTTAATACGCCACTTTTTGCCAATACAAAAGCACCATCGCAATGTGAAGTAACAAATAGGGCATTGGCTGAAACTTCTCTAATAAAATTTAATAAGGCTTCATTTTCTAAATCGCTATCTAAATTGTGTTCAGCACTTGGCACTACTAAAATGTCAATGTTGGGTAGGCTATCCGTTAAAAAATTGTAATCGGGAAGTATGTTTAAGCCTTCAAATGTTTTTACGGGAGAGGACTGATTAGAAACTGTAAACACATTCATGGCTTTAATACTATCCCTAAAAATGGTGTGGTGGTAAATATCGTAAGGCGCAGTTAACTCGGTATTAAACACTCCGTTAATTAGTAGAAAAGCAACGTTGTAATTGTTAGGATTCAATTGAGGTTTTGGTATGGGTTCTTCATATTTAGTTTCGTTACAGCCCAAACAACAAATAATTAATATGAAAAGTATTTTTTTCATTTTAGTATTCAAATTCATCTAATTTTGAATCGTCAGAAATAGAATAACCCACAAAACTGCCAACTGAGTCAATTGGAATTAAATCGACAAACTCTTTACCACCTACAAAAATTTTCTTAGTTCTGACAGCATCAAATATTGCAGACATAGGAGT